>CAYLJD010000107.1:0-7127 GCA_964383875.1 uncultured Halobacteriales archaeon | reverse complement strand
CTGGGCACTCGCCGTGGTCTTCGGCCTCGTCTCCGTCCCGTGGACGTACGGCTTCGTCGCCCAGCTCCGCATCCCCCTCTGGCCGGCCTTCGTCGCCTCGGCGAGTGTTTTCGCCGCCGACGCACAGCTCGACCGGTCACTGGGAAGCAACCTCGTCGGCATCGGCTACGCCGCGGCCACGCTGGCGGTCGTGAACGGCTTCCTCGCCGGGGGAGTCGTCGCGCTCAGCCTCGTGGTCGGCGGGTTCATGCTCCTGGCGAGTCTGCACGCCGTCATCCCGCCACTCTCCTTTACGCCCGGCGCCTTCTTCGGCTACGCGGCGCTGTTCGGCGTCGACGCCGCCGGGGCTACGGCCTTCGGTGTCGTCGGGCTTGCGGGCGTGACGCTGGCCACGGCGGTCTCCATGAGCCTGGGGGCGGGCATCGGGTGGGGTGCCCACACGGTCAGCCAGCAGCTGGCCTGAGCCGACGCCTCACTCGACTCGGAGGCGAACGGTCACCGTCGCCCCGTCAGCGAGGGACTCGACGAGGTCTCGGTCGACATCTGCCGCCGCGGCATCGGCGGCGACCATGACAGTGCGATCGTCGACGAACTCGCTCGTGCGGGCGACCAGACTGCGGTCGCTCGCGAACGTGAGATCCGGGTGGCCGGACCCCGTGATCCGCTCCCGGTGCCCGTCGGCCGCGAGCGTGAGCGTCACGCGGGCGTCCGCGTCCTGGCAGGCGGCCACGAAGGCGGCGTCGAAGTCTGCTGGGATTCGGTCGGCGTCGATGCCCAGAATGCAGTCACCGGCCGGGGTCAGGTAGTCGTCGCTTGTCACCTCGAGGGTCGAGGAATGCGTCGCCGCGACGTGCTCGTGGCCACGGGCGGTGACGACTTCGTCCATGCGAGTCGTCGCAGCCGGACGGCCTTGAGGCGGGCGGTTCGCGGTCAGGAGCGCGGGTCGCCGAGCTGGACGTCGACCTCGGACCCGCTGACGTAGGCGGCCACCCGCACGCCGATCAGGCTGATGAGGATGCTCGCGAGGATGTACAGGGCGAGGTGAGTACCCGGCGTCAGCGTCAGCCCGTCCACGCCAACGGGGCCAACCTCCATGGGGTCGATGGTGATCGGCTCGAAGATGCCCGACCGTTCGAGGAAGTACGCCGAGAACCCCCGGACGGCCAGCCCGACGGCGATCGCCACGAACGGCAGGTTGACGTACGCGCCGGCGAGTTCGTCGTCGCGGATGAACTCGTCGAGGAGGCGGCCGGTGCTGGCCGCCAGGGCTGCCGCCGTCACCCAGGGGACGGCCTCGAAGGCGAACCGCATGCTCACGAGGAGGAGTCCCACGTCGGCGACCGACATCCCCGAGATGGCGAGTGCCCCGGCGAAGACGCCGACGAGCGCCAGTCCGGCGGCCACCACGTACGTCACCAGGGAGACCTGGCCGGCGTACAGGGCGTCCCGGACGGTCCCGGGAACGGCGGCGACGTACGCGTCGATACCCAGCCCCTTGTAGAGGAGGAACACGCCCACGGCGGCGGCGATCGCCCCGAGCGCCAGGGCCGGGCTCTCGGCGAGGAACAACAGCACGGGGAAGGCCAGCAGGGCGGCGCCCAGGGGCACGAGCACTGTCGGGCGGAGCTCCTCGTCGGCCAGGAACTGCTTGAGCAGGTAGTAGGTCGACTCGATATCTCTGGCCTGGCGGACGACGACGCGGTCGACGGCGTCGATGGGCAGGCGGCTCTCCACGATCGGAACGAGCCGTTCGTCCTCGGCGCTGTCGACCACCACGATGGCCGATTCGAGGTCGTGGCTCGCGACGAGTTCGTCGACCTGTGCGGCGATCTCGCGGTCGACGCCGACCCGGTCGCCGCCCCCGCTCACCACGGCGACGAGGGCCTCGTCCCCGTCGGCCTCGAGGTCCCTGGCCACGCGCAAGGCTTCGAGGAGACAGTTGACGTGGCTGTCCTCGGGATCGTCGACGCCGACGGTCGTCACGAGTGACTCGACGGCCTCGCGGCCGACGACCGGTGGGGACTGGTCGCCGAGGGGCGTGCCCCGATGGAGACACACGACCAGCGTGCTCACGGCCGGCGAGAGGCGGGCTGGAGATAAAAACCCACCCGCCGGTCGGGCCGAGTCACCGCATCTTGAGACCGGGTTCTTCAGCGCCGAACGCGCCGGCGACGCCGGCCCCGAACGCGAAAGCCACGTCGGCGGCGCCGCCGCGGACGCGATCGACGAGACTCGCCGAGGGTTCGAAGGATTCGACGACGATCGGCGTCTCCAGTCGCTCTTCGAGCGCCGACTCGATGGCGTCGCGGTCGCCGAGCGCGTCGACCATGCCGAACTCCACGGCTTCCTCGCCCAGGTAGACCCGCGCCTCGGTCTCGCGGACTTCGGCCTCGTCCATGGTCGTGCCGTCGGCCACGCGCTCGACGAAGTTCTCGTACCAGGCGTCCGAGAGGGCCTGGAGGTACTCCCGCTCGTCGGCTTCGAGGGGCTTGAACGGCTGGAGGGCGTCCTTGTAGTCGCCGGAGACGATCCGCTCGTAGGCGATGCCGTGCGTCTCCATGAGCTCGTGAATCCGGAACTGGGCGAAGATCACGCCGATACTCCCGACGATCGACCCGTCGCGGGCCCACAGCTCGTCACAGCCACTGGCGATCCACATGCCGCCGCTCGCACACATGTCGTTCGTGTAGGCGATCGTCGGTCCGTCGAACTCGATTGCGGCCTGGCGGATGTCGTCCGAGGGGACGACCTCGCCGCCCGGCGTGTTGAGCTTGACGAGCAACGCCTCGACGGAGCTGTCCTCGTCAGCGCGCTCGATCTGTTCGACGACGTCGTCGGCGGTGGGCGTCCGTGGTCCCCGCGGGAGGCCGGGCCCGCCACCGTCTCTGGTGATCGGGCCCGTGACCGCGACTTCGGCGACGTTGTACGCCGGGAACAGCGACCCCGCGAAGCGCGAGGCTCCCTGCATCCCCGCGATCACGGCAGCGATCACGAGCAGGACGCCGAACAGTTGCGTCAGGTTGCCCGGATACCGGACGAAGACCACCCACGCAAGTGCCGCCACAATCGCGGCTGCCAGGAGGACGATCAGGATACGCGCCAGTCTGGTGAACGTCGAGTCGGGTGCCATCACCTCCGGGGTTCGGCACCGCCGGCCTAAAAGGTGGGAGCCCCGTGGTCGTCGAGGGCAGAATCTAGAGGAGCCCCGTCTTCTGGAGCTTCATCAGGTCCTCGGTATCGAGGGTTTCGCCGTCCTTGAACTTCTGGTAGATCTCTTCGGCCTCCTCCCGGGCGGCCTCCTGTTTTTCCTCCCGCTCGGCGCGCTCCTCCTCTTCTTCCTTCTTGTCGAGTTCGCGCAGGCGCTTCTGGACGCGCACGAAATCCTCGTGGTGGCGGTCCGCGGCTTCCTGGGCTTCGACGAACTTCTCGTGCACCTCGTCGGCCCGATCGCGGACCTCGTCGGCCTCGCGGTAGGCCTCGATCATCTGGTTGTGGTGTTGCTGGGCCTCGTCGGCGAGTTCGGTCACCTTCTGGTGGTGCGTCGAGGCTTCCGCCCGCACGTCTTCGGCCTCGGCCTTGAGGTCCTCGAGATCCTCGCTCTGCTCGAGTTTTTCGCGTCGTTCCTGGAGCTGTTCGCGCTTGCCCTCGATCTTCTCGATGAGTTCGCGCTCCTCGTCGGCGCCGAGGACCTTCGTCTGCTGTTTGAATTCGAGGTCCTCGATCTCCGATTCGAGCTCGTCGACGCTCTTGCCGCGGTCGAGCTTGAGGTCGTTTTTGACCTCTTCGACCTGGTCGAACAGCTCGTTGGCCTCCGCGTTGAGTTCGTTGCGCTTTTCTTTGTGCTCCTGGACCCGCTCGTTGAGCTCGTCGCGCTTCTCGCGGTGCTCCTGCGCCTCGTCGACTTTCTCTCTGGTCTTGGCGTTGAGTTCGTCGCGCTTCGACGCGCGCTCCGAGGCCATTTGGTTGAGCTCGTTGCGTCGATCCCGGAGCTTGCCGGCAATCTTGATAAGCTCGCCTTTCGACTTCTCCTCGAGGTCCTCCTCCGTGAGTGGTACGTTCTTTGATTCGTCTATCGAGTCTGCCATTATTTCTCCTCGATGCCGTTGTGATCGCGGCGGTCGACAGCCCGACCGCTACCGGATCGCTGACGCCGATAAGGAATACTCCCTGTCATGCTGGGCGGTGTGCGATACTGCCGGAACGCCGCGAACGGGCTGGTACCAAGGATTTCGTCGGCGGTGGGTTAAACATTCCGGTCCCACCGTCGCCTGGATTCCCCCGGCAGGCGGCCCCAACCCGCCGGATTCGGCCCGCGATTATGATCGGTCGTACGTGTTCCGGACGGATACGTCGGTACCCTCGAAGGAAAGCTCGACCTCGTCCGCCCCGGCCGGGATCGACACCGGGCCACCGGTCCAGCGACCACCGGCGGGGACCGCGACGTCGAAGCGGCCCGCCGCATCCCCAGCCTGCCACGAGAGTTCCCCCTCGGCGTCAGTCTGCCGGTCGTTGTGGATGACCACCTCGGACCGTCGCGCATCCGGCGTGACGAGAAACGCCTGGAGCGGCTCGTAGGCCCGTGCCAGCGCGTCCCGGGCGGGCTTCGGGTCCCCGCTGCTCGCGTAGACGCCCATGCCCGCGCCACCGGTGTCCACCAGCGTCGCGGCGATTGCGCCGACATCCCGGCGGCGAAGCTCCTCGGCGACGCGTTTGACCGTCCGGGCCTGGTAGGTCTGGGAGGCGTCGACCCCCTCCGCGACGTGAGTGTCGTGTTTGGCAGCGTCGAAGTCCGGGGCGGATGCCGGGTCGCCGTCGCCGACGCCGATCGAGCCGGCCCCGAAGGCTGCGACGACGGCCGCCGGGTATCGATCGAGGAGGGATCCAGCGCGCTCGGGACTGGCGTAGTCCCAGCCGGGAAACAGCCGTCTGGCGGCGGTCTCGACGCCCGGATCGCCGACGACCGGGAACGTGATCACGTCCTCGGGCGCCGCCGCGGCGACCCGTTCCGCCGGGGCGGAATCGTATTCGGTCTGCCAGGCCCGCCAGCGGAGCCGCAGTCGGTCGAGGATGCCGTCGCCGAGACCCTCGGCAAAGGCGGTCGTCGGGTGGTCGTGAACGGCGACGGCAGCGAGCGACGGGTGGTGGCCGTAGACCTCGCCGATCGCCCGGGCGAGCCGTCGCCCGCGCTCGACGCCGAAGGCCCCGGGCCCGGTGAGCGGGAGGTCCTGCCAGACGAGCAGTCCGGCCTCGTCGCACGCGTCGTAGACCGACGGCGGGAGTGCGTGGGCGTGGGCTCGAACGAGGTTGGCGTTGCACGCCGCGGCGCGCTCGACGTCGGCGGCGTCGCCGTCGGAGAGGGTCACGCCGCGGATGGCCACCGGCTCCCCGTTGACGAGCACGTCGTCGCCGTCCCGTTCCACCGTGCGGATCCCGGTCGTGACGGTCCGCTCGCTCTCGCCGAGTGTGGCCCGGAGTTCGTACCGGGATTGCTCCCCAGCGCCGCGGGGCCACCAGAGGCCGGGATCGCGGACGTCGATCGTGTGCTCGAGGGTCGTCGATCCGGCGCCGTCTACCGTCACCGACCGCCGTTCCATCGTGCCGCGTGTCTGGAGTTCGCCGGCGGGTTTCAGCGAGTAGGTGAGCCGCTCGTCGAGTGGGCCCCCCGTGACGACGGTCGTCCGGACGTGCAGGACGGCGCCGTCATCGGTCAGCGCTGGCCGGATCCGGATGTCGTCGACGAAGGGGAGCGGGTGGGCCTCGAGGTCCGCACGCCACCAGACGGCGGGAACCCGGTCGGCAGCAGGCACGCGCTCGGTGTCGAAGCGACCGCCGAACCGGTCGGTGGGGGCCCGGCAGGTCACCGTGACTTGCTCGTCGGGCGCCGGTCGGAATGGAATCCGGAGGGGAGCGAAGGAGACGTCGTGCTCGATCGGGGTCGTCGCCGCCCCGAGCACCTCCCCCGACAGCTCGACGGTGGCGTGTGCGTAACAGCCGTTCAGGTGGAGGACCGCCACCTGGTCGGTCGCGTCCCGTGGATCCTCGATCGTCGTGGTGTACCGGACGGCGTCGGCGCCGGCGAAGGCAGCGGGCCGGCCGGGCAGGGTCACCGGTTCGCCGTCCCCATCTGCACCGACGGCCGTCCCCTGCCACGACTCGCGCATACCGGCCGGCGGAGCCGCGCTTCCTTAGCCGTGACGAATGCCGATGCGTCTACTTTCACTTTCGGTCCGTCCGAGGCGGACCATCAAGGCCGCCGGCGGGCAGCCTGCTGCCAGATGCCCGACGACGCCGCCAGGACCTGCGACGCGCCGACCTGCGACCGCGCGCTCGACGTGGACGCGCCCGAGCTCGTCTTCGACGGGTGGCTCGGAGAACAGCGGGCCTACCAGTGTGACTGCGGGGCAGTCACCATCACCACGCCGGCCGTCGTCTCGGAGGACGGGTCCCGCCACGGGTGACCGGCAGGCGTTTGGGGCCGCCGGGGTTACCTCGTGCCATGGCCGAGCCCGCCTGGGTGAGTCTGTTCTCCGGCGGCAAGGATTCCGCGTACGCGCTCTACCGGGCGCTCGAGCGGGGCCTTCACGTCACCCGACTCGTGACGGTCCATCCGCCCGGCGACTCCTACATGTACCACACGCCAGCGACCGAGGTTGCCAGCCTGGCGGCCGAGAGCATCGGCATGCCGCTGGTCGACGTGACTCCCGAGGAACTCGGCGCCGAAACCGCCACTGACGCCGGGGCCCAGGGCGACGCCGAGCTGGCTCCATTGGCCGACGCACTCGACACGCTGGCGGCGGACCTCGCTGGCGGTCTGGCTGGCGTGGTCGTCGGCGCCGTCGAGAGCGAGTACCAGGCCTCGCGGATCGAGTCCCTGGCGACGGACCGTGGCGTCGACGTTTTCGCGCCGCTCTGGCGACGCGACCCATCGACCCTCGCCCGGGAGATGCTCGCCGCCGGCTTCGAGATCCGGATCGTTCGGGTTGCGGCGGCCGGCCTCGACGCGTCGTGGCTTGGCCGGACCCTGGACGACGACGCGATCGCCGCTCTCGAGGAACTCAACGAGACACACGGCGTCCACGTCCTCGGCGAGGGCGGCGAGTTCGAGACGCTCGTGACCGACGGCCCCC
>CAYLJD010000106.1:0-7210 GCA_964383875.1 uncultured Halobacteriales archaeon | reverse complement strand
CGAACATCGCACGACGGGTTGACCCGTGGGGAGAGAGCCTGCCGCTGAAACCGGCAGGCGATGACTCGCCACGGGATGGGAGTGCCAGTGACAGCACCGCGACCCCCACCGACCAGAGGCCACCCAGCCAGATGACGGTCGGAGAGGCCGGGTCGAAACCCTCTGCCGGGACGTAGCCGGTATTCCCTTGCCGGGAAGCCCCGCCGTTTACGGCGGGGTGGATGTCACGGTCGGTGCCGGAACGAGACGACCGTCCCGACGGCGTCGTCGTCCTCGATTGCCTCCGACGTCACGTCGAACCCGAGGACGGCGTCCTCCCCGCAAACGTCGCTCGTGATCTGGCGGATCTCGCCAACGTCTGGGGACCTCGCCTGGAGCGACACGCGAATCTGGCCGCGGTTGTCGTCGACGCTGTCCACGTCGTACCCGGCCGATTCGTAGGCCGACCGGAGGGCTGACTGGAGTTCGGTCATGACGGCGCTTTTCGTCCGGCGCTACAAGTGATCATGGGTGCGGAATGGGGGCTACCACGGTCGGTGGGGGTCGAGAAACTCGCCCACTCGCTGATTGAACGCGTCGGGCTGTTCGAAATACACGGAGTGGCCCGCGCCGTCCATGACGGTGGTTTCCGCGTCGAGACGGTCGGCGACGGCATCGACCGCTGCTGGCGGCATGAATGCGTCGGCCTCGCCCGCGACGAGCAGGGTCGGGATGTCGGCGTCAGCCACACGTTCAGCGTCGAGCGGGAGCTCGTCGAGGACTGTCCGGGCCGCGTCCCACTCCGCGGGCGCGTCGGTGTTGAGTTCGCCGATGGTCGTACTGAGAAACGCGAGCTCGGCCGACAGCGGATCGACGTCGGGCGGCGAGTCCGCGGCGGCCATGAGTTCGCGGTGGCGGTCAGGATCGATGAGGCCGCCGGGCGTCGCCGAGAGGACGAGTGCAGCGACGCAGTCGGGCTGTTGCGTGGCGACTGACCCGACGGGCCAGCCACCCATCGAGTGGCCCACGAGGGCCGCCCGGTCGATGTCGAGGTGGTCCAGGAGCGCGAGGAGGTCGTCTGCGAGCGCGGCGACGCCGACGCCAGCCGAATCTACCGACCGACCGAAGCACCGCTGGTCGAGGGCGACACACCGGTAGTCCTCGGCGAAGGTGGGCAACTGCTGCCACCAGGACAGGTGATTCCCGCTGAACCCGTGACAGAAGACGATCGGCGGCCCATCGCCGACCGTCTGGTAGAAGAGGTCGAAATCCGACTCGCCGATGGCCACGCGTTCTAGCATACCTGGCGGTCTCGACGCCGGTCCGGTTATACCTGTCCCACGACGCGCTACCGGACGATCGTGACTGGCACGTCCGAGCGCCGGGCGACAGTTTCGGCCACGCTCCCGAGCAACACGCGTGTGACGCCCGAGCGGCCGTGGCTCCCGATCACGACGTGGTCAACGTCGTTCGCGTCGGCGTACTGAATGATCGCTCGTGCGGCCTGGCCACTCTCGAGGACCGTCTCGATATTGGCCCCGTCTGGAGCCTCGATGCGCTCGGCAGCTCGCTCGAGGAGTGCCTCTCCGGCGTCCACCGAGGCCTCGTACATGGCCTGGTCGTAGTAGCCCCCCTCGACATCGCCGTAGACAGCGTCGACGGGGTCGACAACGTGGAGTACAGTGATCTCGTCGTCGCTGAACGTCTCGACAGCGTGTTCGAGGGCCTTCCAGGCGGGCTCGGAGTCGTCGAACGCGACCAGAACGTGCATGGGAGACGAAACACTGCCCGCGCAGATAAATCACGGCACTGTCGGGCGGCTGCTGCTGTACGGGCAGGGTATTAGGGGGGTCCCGGCCCACGGTCAGGTTTAGGACTGGAGACCCGTCCGCTGGGGAAGACGGGCCACGAGAGTTCGATCCTCACTTTCGGCGCCAGTGCCCTCTCGTACCTCGCCCAGTCGGCAGCGGACCGAATGATGGCCGAGGTTCTCGATGCTGGCGTCAATCACGTCGACGTGGCCCTAACCTACGGTGACGCCGAGCGAAAACTCGCGCCGATTCTCGAGGCCGCACAGGCATTCGAACCGCTCTCAGCGGACCAACAAGAGGCGCTTGTCGAGGACGGCGGGGATGGGTCGTCACCGGTCCCACGGCATTGAGTCGGCCCCAGCGCAGCGCCGTCAGGCCTCGGGATAGGACCAGGGGCTCGTCTCCTCGACGGCCGCTGCGATCCGGAGCAGGTGAGCTTCGGAGAATGTTGGCCCGACCACCTGCATGCCGACAGGGAGGCCGTCCGCGAGGGCCGCTGGCACGTTGACCACGGGGTGCCCGGTGAGGTTGAAGATCCACGCGAGCGTCCAGTCTGTCGGCATCCCGTTGATCTCTTCGCCGTCGACGTCGGTCGGGAACGGCTCGTCGTGTGTGAGCGGTGGCGTCGCGAGCGTCGGGCAGACGAGGGCGTCCCGGCCCTCGAGTACGTCTTCGACGGCCGCGTACAGATCGGTCCGGGGGAAGTCCTTCGTGGTGTACTCCATGACGTCGTGGCTTTTCCCGACCTCGACGAGCTCGCCGAGCTGATCGGGGATTTCGTCGGCGTGTGCTTCGAAGAGGTCCGCGCCGAGTACCCGATTGACCTCCTCGACCTCCGTCGCGAAGAAGGCCGTCACGGTCACCAGATAGGCCTGATTGACGGTGTGTCGGTCCGGCACGTCGAGGCTCACCTCCTCGACGGTGGCGCCGGCTGCCTCGAGGTCGGCGAGCGTGGCCTCGAGTGACTCGCGGACCGACGGCGCCACGGGGAAGAGATCGAGCCCGGGCGAGTAGGCTAGCGTCAGCTCCGCGGGATCGGCCGGCTCGGCGACGGCGTCCTCGTACCGGTCCGGGCTGGGGACGCTGAACGGATCGATCCGGTCACGGCCGGCCAGGACGTCGAGCATCCGCGCGAGGCTGGTTACGTCCCGAGCCATGGGGCCGCGGACGGCCACGGGCGTGTGACCGATGTAGCCGTTGCGTGCACTCCCGTTTGGGACGAGTCCGTGGGTGGGCTTCACCGAGACGACGTTGCAGCACGCCGCCGGGTTCCGCAGTGAGCCACCGACGTCCGAGCCGGTCGCCAGGGCGCAGAGCCCGTCTGCGAGTGCGGCCGCCGATCCGCCGGAGGAGCCCCCCGCGTTCCGCTCCGGATCGAAGGGCGTCCCGGTGGGCCCGACGAGCATGTTGTCCGTCCGGACAGTGTGGCCGAGTTCCGGGGTGTTGGTCGTCCCGAGGACGACGGCACCGGCCGCCTCGAGCCGACGGACCAGCAGCGAGGTCGCCTCGGCCTCGTGGTCGGCGAGGGGGAGCAGGCCACGGGTATTCGGGACGCCGGCCTTCGTGTCGCCGAGGTCCTTGATGCCGACGGGTACGCCGGCGAGTGGCAGCGATTCGCCGGCGTCGAGGCGGTCACGTACCGCTTCGGCCCGCTCCAGTGCGTCGTCCTCGATGACGGTGACGTACGCGTTCGTGACATCGTTGCGAGCCGCGATGCGCTCGAGAAATCCCTCGGTGACGGCGACGGGATCGAGGTCGCCGGAACGGACCTCGTCGGCGATGCCAGCGGCGGAACGGTAGTGGAGACTCATACGACACCAACCGAGAGCCAGCCGAAAAGCGTTGCGTCGGCGGGCATGATTGGGAACCTTATTTACGGGTTGGGGGCGACCGGCGGTCCATGCGCGTTCGACACCGCGACGGAGGGTGCGACCAGTGACAGACGAGTCAGTGGACCCGTTCGAGGTCGAGGTCAGTGCCGAGGCGATCGACGACCTGCGTGCCCGGCTCGACCGAGCCCGGTGGCCCGACCAGCTCCCGGACGCGGACTGGGACTACGGCACCGAGCGGTCGTTCCTCGAAGACCTCTGTGACTACTGGCGGACAGACTACGACTGGGACGGCTACCAGGACCGGCTCAACCGGTTCGATCAGGTCGTCACGACCATCGATGGCCAGCGCATCCACTGCTACCACGTCCGCTCGCCGGTCGACGACGCCCGACCGCTGCTCCTGAGCCACGGCTGGCCCGGCTCGGTGGCGGAGTTCCTGGAGGTCCTCGGCCCGCTCACGGATCCGGCAGCCCACGGCGGCGACCCGGCCGACGCTTTCCACGTCGTCGCCCCGTCGCTGCCCGGCTACGGCTTCTCCGGTCCGACGGACGAGCGCGGTTGGGGGATCCGCCGCATGGCCGACGCGTTTGCGGAGCTCATGGATCGGCTCGGGTACGACCGGTTTTTTGCCCAGGGCGGCGACTGGGGCGCCCTGATCACGGCAAATCTCGGGACGCGCCACCCCGAGCGCGTGGATGCGATCCACGCGAACATGCTGTTCGTGCGGCCAGACGACGTCGAGGACCCGTTCGAACGGCTCGACGAACAGGGCCAGGCGGACATCGAGGCGACCGCCGAGTTCCAGGAGCACGAGACCGGCTACCAGGAAATCCAGTCCACGAAGCCCCAGACACTCGCGTACGGCCTGACGGACTCGCCTGTCGGATTGGTGGGCTGGATCACCGAGAAGTTCCGGACCTGGAGCGACGGCGACGATCTCGACGTGATCTACGACCGGGACCGGCTCCTCGACAACGTGAGCATCTACTGGCACACCGCCACGATCAACGCCTCGATGCGGGCCTACTACGAGACGGACCTCGACGCGGCAATTCCGTCGTCCGTCGAGGTGCCGACCGGTCACGCCCGCTACCCGGGCGAGATATACAAGGTCCCTCGGGTCTGGGCCGAGGACGTCTACGACATCACGCACTGGGCCGAGATGCCCGAGGGCGGACACTTTGCGGCGATGGAGGTCCCCGAGCTCTTCGTCGATGACCTCCGTGCGTACTTCCGGGACTATCGGTGACGGCCCGTTGCCGGCGTGGCTACCGTCCCGTGCCGTGGTCGGCCAAGAAGTTCGCCACGGCTTCGTTGAAGGCCGGTGGGTTGTCGAGATTTACGAGGTGGGCCGCGTCGGGAACGGCCGTGACGGTGCCGGATTCGACAGCCGCGGCGATTTGCCGACCCTGCCGCTTCAGCGGTCCGGCTTCGTGTCGACCGTAGATCGCAAGCACTGGGGCCGTGACCTCTCCGAGGTCGGCCGGCTCGTGTCGGTAGATCGCCTCGAAGACCTTGCGGAACTCACGCCGCGTCATCTGACCGGCGGCCTGGATCGCCGCCGATCTGGTCTCGTCGGACACGGACAGCCAGGGCCGGCCCTGGGCCGCCCGAATGGATCCGAGCAACGACCGGAAGGTCAGTTTCGAGCCAGCCACGGCGAGCGAGGTTCGGAGTCCCGCGGCCGGCGATGCCACGCGCTTCAGTGTGGCCGGCAGGTCGACGGGCGGCATCGATCGGAGTGGTCCACCGAGGATGGCACTTGCGGGTGCGTCCGGGTGGCGGTGGAGGTACTTCTGGGTGACCAGCGATCCGAGCGACAGTCCACAGAGGACGGGTCGCTCGACGTCGAGGTGGTCGAGGAGGAATTCGACGTCGTCCGTCAATAAGTCGATCGAGTACCGCCGGCGGTCGGTGGGGCCGGTGCGGCCGTGACCCCGGAGGTCAGTGCGGATCACGCGGTAGTCGCCGGCGAAACGCTCGACCTGGGGGAGCCACGCGTCACCGTCCATCCAGCCGCCGTGGAGGCAGACGAGCGGCGGTCCGTCGCCCCGCACGTCGTACCAGAGCCGGCCGTTCTCGACCGACACGGTGGCCATTACTCTCGGCTGATGGGGGATGGGTACATGAAGCATCCGGATCGCACGGGCCGGTGTCCGCACAGTCGCGGCACTGTGTGTCGAGACCGAAACGCTAAATCCGTCCCGGTAATTATATCTCATTAGACGATGGCAACGACTGAGGAGTTCCCCGCGTACCTCGACGTCGATTACGCTGACGGTGAAGGCGAAGACCCCGACGACTATCCCGGCATCCAGGCCAAAATGGAGAAAGCGGTGGCGGTTACCCGTCAGGGCCTCGAACAGTACCACAACCCGGTAGTCATGTGGACCGGTGGGAAGGACTCGACGCTGACCCTATACTTCATCACTGAAGTCGCCAAGGAGTTCGGCCTCGAGGTTCCTCCGGCCGTCTTCATCGACCACTACCAGCACTTCCCGGCCATCCACGAGTTTGTCGACCGCTGGGCCGACGAGTGGGACCTCGACGTCATCTATGCCCGCAACGAAGACGTCGGGGAGTACGTCGACGCCAACGCTCTCGAGCCGGGCGACGACATCCCTGTCGCGGCGCTTTCGGACCACAACCAGCACCACATCCGGGATATCCTCGAGTACGAGGACGAGTCGTTTCCGTTCCTGCTCGACACGTATGTCGGGAACCACCTCCTGAAGACGGTGGCCTTGAACGACACACTGGCGGAGCACGGCGTTGACGGGGTGATCTCGGGCGTCCGGTGGGACGAACAGGAGGCCCGTGCCGACGAGACGTTCTTCTCGCCCCGACACGACCCGGACATCTATCCGCCGCACGACCGCATTCAGCCGATCCTCCAGTTTGCGGAAGCAGACGTCTGGGAAGCGTTCTGGAACTTCGTCGTTCCGGACACCGTCGAGGGGTTCCCGGCCGAGGGATACGTCCCTGCAAGTGCCGACGACCTCCCCGGCGACCTCACACAGGACGACATCCCAGTCTCGCCCAAGTACTTCGCGGGATTCCGCTCGCTCGGGAGCGAGGTGAGTACGGAAAAGAGTGCCGACGTGCCCGCCTGGCTCCAGGACATGGCCAACACGACCGAGCGGGCCGGACGCGCCCAGGACAAGGAAGATCTCATGGAGCGGCTGCGCGACCTGGGATATATGTAGGCGACACCGGAGCCCAGTGCCTCCGTTGGTGTGCCGGTTCGGACCAATTGCTCTCCGTCTTCCCCTGTGAGGCTGTCGGTCGCCCCGCCGCGCGCCGAACCGACCCCCGGTCACCGTAGGTTTATTACGGAAAGCATAGTATCAAGTTGCTGGACAATGGACGACCTCACCGGCTTCCAACGCGATCTGTTGTATGCGATCGCTGGCCTGACCGAGCCGCACGGACTGGCCATCAAAGAGCGCCTCGAGGCGTACTACCAGCAGGAGATCCACCACGGGCGGCTGTACCCGAATCTGGACACGTTGGTCGACAAGGGGCTCGTCGAAAAGGGACAGAAGGACCGCCGCACGAACGTCTACACGCTCTCGGACAGCGGCACTG
>CAYLJD010000105.1:0-7320 GCA_964383875.1 uncultured Halobacteriales archaeon | reverse complement strand
TTCTGAGCCAACAGATTCAGCAGGTACAGACCGTCTACCTCCAGAATTATACTTTCACCTAGCTCAGAAATCGATTCGCTCGATTTGAGCCGACTCGTAATGCGAACGCAGGTCGCTGCCATCGGGTCTTCTCTAATGACCGAAACGGGGATGATGCATAGTCAATAGCCCATTGAGCCGGTTCGAACGAGCCCAGTGAAAAACGATTCCGCGCGCTTTCATTGCATCCGGTCTCGCAGTGCATTCGGTGGTAACTACAACCGCGTACAGCACCCTATTGTTGGTCGCTTCCTCCCTGAAACACTTCGTTATATGGAAATTCACTATAACAAGGGAGGTTCAAATTGACGCTAACCGGCCCCTCCGGCTCAATGTTTACGAATATGGCGTCACCTTTGTACTCGTTAGAGCAGTCCAGGGTGAGCTGGTCGGTCGCCTTCAAGCCGTCACCGAACGATGCTGTCACGTCAAGAGGTGTCCCACTCGGCATCCTACCAAGTGCGATCTTCGTCTCTACTGACGTCCCTGTGTCCGGCTCAGCGGCACCAACTACCAAGTACTGGTGGACTAACTCCGTGCCATCCCTTTCGATGAGAACATGGCCCTGATGACGTGATTCGGTATAATTGTTGACCGCGACCAGAATGGACTGCTGCGGGTCGGAGAGAGCCGAACACCCGGCAAGCGCGGTGATGCCGCCTGTACATGCAAGAAGGAACTGCCGACGAGTTGGGGACATACTCCCACATCCAGGTCAAGCAACATATTTTTTCCTCACAGTGAACGACCCAAATCAGGGTGAAAGATACACGCTCTGTAGTAATCGATTCCACTGCATTCCTCTGACCGAATCGACGTGCGAGATATGCGCCCTGTATACAGCTCGACCCGTGTGATCCACTCAGAAGCAATCAAAAGTCGACTGCTGAATATAGAGCCTACGGTGACACGTGGTGGGGGCGTCTACATCCAACGACGCTCGCGTTCCTCAGGATGGGACCGCTGCTCAGTAATGGCGTATCAATTACGGTAGTGACACAATCAGAATTCATCGTCAGGCCGCTCTGATTCGGCCGAATCACGTCGGGCGGTCCGTTCAGCGGCTTGGCGATCCATCGTCTCGCGATGATCGTGCTCAGCGCGAACAAGATAGTAGAGCACGATCGGAGCGACGAGCGCCAGGATCAGGAATACGAGGAAAATCGCGGCGGCCATTATCCGAGGAAGACGTCCACGATGTCGCTGCTCCCGGCGGTCACGTCACGGTACAGTTCCGAGTAGCCGCAGTTCGCACAGGAGACGACCTTGAAGCTGTTCGTCTGAATGTCGAACATCTTCGAGAGGCCGCCACCGGTCGTGGCAATCTCGCCGACGTCCGTTTCCGTGTGACCACACTTCGGGCAACCGCGATCACTATCGGGGACCATACGTCGACTGGATTTCGCGGTCGCTATCAAAGTTCTCGTTGGTTCAGAGCGACCACCCACCCGGCCTCACCTGCCACGTGTGGGAGGTTTTCACACAAATAACTATTGAAGCTTACCCCCTTCACTATTCCCTCCGCCCGAGAACCGCGAGTGATGGCAAGACGAGCAGTCACGATTTGCGTGCTTACAATCGTCATATTGGCGGGGTGTATCGGCGCTCCAACGGCCCCGGGAACGGATGCGACACCGACTCCGGACGGTGACGATACTGACGTCTCGGCCGACGAAGTCCCAGGTGTGGAGGGTAACTCCCTGACGAACGCCACGGCACTTGTGGCGGCAAACGAGGCAGCGATTGGTCAGTCAGGGGGCGAGATCGCCGTGGTTCGGGGAGAAGCCGACGGCACCGGGACGTACCAGTTGACCGCAGGGAGTGGACTCTCCACGTACAATTTGACGCAAGAGTATGCGAGTGGTGATGGCCGGACCCCACGGATCGATATCTGGAGTAACGAGACGACCAGATATGTCCGCATGACGGAGGGCGACGAAGCCGGCTACAGAGTCGTCGAGCGGGAACAATCCCGTCTCACTCTCCTCAGTTCCGTCGGGGAGTTCGTCGCCGGCGGTGACTACACCGTCCAAAACGAGTCGGGCCCGGACGGCGCCTTGGTGCTGACCGCTGATAGTTACACGCCACCGACCGATGCGCGGAGTGCGTTCTCCGAGGTTTCCTCCTACGAGGGCCGAATCGTGGTCGGTGAGTCCGGCCTCATCCAGAACGTGAGTGTCGACGCGGTGGACGACGGTCGCTCGATGACGTATCGATACGAGCTGGTTCGCAGCGGTATCGACGGTGTCCCGCAACCCCAGTGGCTCGCCGATGTTCCCGAGTCTGCGAGCTTCCACCCCGACATCGAAATCATGCCCACTCCCGACTCCGCCCTCTCGATCAAACACGTCGGGGGCGATCCAATCCCGGCGAATAGCTCCATCCGCATCGAGTCCAATGGAACCAGCTCCGTTGCGTCGTTCGACTCTGAGCTCGATGGTGACACGCGCTACGCCTACCGCAGCTCGAGCGATGGTTCGCTTCGCATTGCCGAGGCGGAACCCGCAGCTGAGGACGTCGAGCCGATTCAGAGTCCCGTCTCGGTGACGATTACTACCGAAAACGGAGTCACGCTGTACAGTGCGAGCATGGGCTGGGGCTCGGAGACGGCATCAGAAGGTTCGAGCAGCGGTGATAGCCAGTCGGCCAGTAGCTGATTGCAGAAACGGTGAGGACACTTCCTCACTCCCGTCTCTCGTACGTCGCCTCGTACCCCAACGCTCGCCCGACCGGCGCCAAGACCGCAAAGCCCAGTTTCTGCAACCAGATCGGCGCCCCCGTCGTATACGCCAGTCCGGGGTAGGCCTTGCTGATCACGGCAAAGCGGAGCGGGTTCGGGACCCCCTTCTCGTTGGTCTTGCCGTCCTGGGCGAGGGCGTACATCGTCCGCGCGTGTTCGTCGGAGCCGATGGCCGGGTGGTGTTCGTGGGCGACCCGAGCTGGTTTGGCGGTGGGATTCCAGTGGCGGTGGGCCACCCCCTGCGGGATGGTGATCTCCTCGCCCTCGCGGAGGCGGTGCTCGGTGCCCTCGAACTCGACGGCGTACTCGCCGGTGATGACCTCGATCACTTCCTTCAGATCCGGATGGACGTGCTCGTCGGGGTTGTCGATGAGGTATCGCTCGTGGTTCAGGTCGACGTTCGACGAGTCCGCGTCCAGGGACGGGTGGACAATTGCTTCGAAGCGCACGTATTCGCCGTCGGTGTCCTCGCCGGACTTCGCGATGACGAACGGTTCGGCGTTGGCGATCGTCTCGTCCATGCGACCCCCGATATAGCGGCTGACACTTATGCGTGTGTTATTGTCTACCAGCGACGAGCCGGCGGCGAGAATTCGCATTCATCACGAGTTCGGGGAGCAAGGAGTGCCGAAGCGCCGGAGCGACGCTGTCACACGACCACGTAGTTCGTCCAGTCAGGCCGATTTTCGCGGGACAACGTCGAACCCGCACGCGTGGCAGTTCCGTCGCTCCTGGTCGTAGGAGTGCCCACAGAACGCACAGACGTATCCGGAGGAGCGCTCGAACCGACCACGGATGGCATCGAGGAGTGTCATGGGTGGATCCGTTCGGTGTCGTCAGTCGAGCGCGCCGCAACTCCGACAGCGGGAGGTCCCGGCGTCGGCATCGTAGACCAGGCTGCCCTCCTCGCAGTGACGGCAGCCCATGTAGTTGGCGCAGCTGGCGGTCGCGAGCGATACGGGGGCGGTGTCGGACTGGGGATCTGAGCTGTTGACGCTCATCAACAGCAACGTGCGTTCGATCCTACTAAAGTATTCTGGACATACATCCTAGTTCACCTTATATTGTACTACAGATGCGCTAGGATACGTTGGAAAATGATTGATTGCCCTGCATCTTGCCCATCACCGGTACGAACATGTGATTTCAGTCGCGTGGCTGCGGCGTGGCTGGACGCACAGTCACTCCCCGCACTTGCACCTGCGACGAGCGATTTGGTGGCTGGAATCCTCCCACGACAACGTTCGATGGTGTGGGTGCCACTGTGACCCGACTGGGATTGACCGGCTCGCTGTGGATCTGGATTTCACCGATAGCAGTGGGTAACCACTCAGGCAGCAGGGAGCGCTAGACGAACGGTCGTCCCGTCGTCGTCGACCTCGAACTCGAGGTCGCCGCCGTAGGCGTCGAGGACCCAGCGGACGTACCAGAGGCCGAGCCCTTCGCTGTGTTCGAGCTGGTTGATGTCGACCTCCCGCTCGATGACGGCCCGTTCGGCCTCGGGAATACCCGGTCCGTCGTCGCTGATCGCCAGGAGGACGCCCTCCGGACGGTTCGTGGCGTCGACGATGACGTTCGGCGCCTTACCCCCGTGCTCGAGGGCGTTCTCGAGGAGTTCGGCGATGGCAACTCGGAGCTGTTCGCCGCTTTCGACGTGGCAGTCCTCGGGCAACACGAGTTCGATGCTGGCGTCGGGATACTCCTCCCGATAGCGCTCGGTGATGTCCACGAGCAGTTCCCGGAGATCGATCGTAGTGGGGCGGGGTGTCTCCCGGATGAGTTCGTGAGCGCGCGCGAGCGTGTCGTCGATGCTCGTGAGTTCGCGGGCGATGGCCTCGACGTCCTCGGCGGCTCCGTCGCCGGGGACGTCCTCGCGTTCTAGGCGCTCACTCGCGAAGAGGAGTCGCTGGGACTCGTGGCGGAGGTTGTGCCGGACGAGACGGTTGAGGACTTCGAACTTCTCGCGCTGGCGGGCGAGGTCCGTGGCGCGGATTCGCTGGACGTCGCGGACGCCGATGAGGACGTGGGCGAAGGTGCTGACCGAGAGGAGCGTCGCCGCGGCGTAGAGGGGCATCGGCGCGCCAGCGAGGCCGATCAATCCGATGACGAGGGCGAGCAGTACCGTGCCGAGGATGGCCCACCCCGCGATGCGGAGTGCGTGTGCCGGGGTGAACTCCGACCGATAGAGGAGACCGCCGGCGACGACGAGCACAAGCGCGAGCACCCCCCCGAGGACGACCAGGGCCCAGCCGGGAAGCGAGAGGTTCGTGTCGCGGGCGGATGCCCCAATGGCGAGGCCCAGACCGAGGCCGATCATCGCGACGACACCGGCGGCAACCAATCGCCCCATCGATCCAGCTGTGGCGTCCCGTTCGGCCATTGAGCGCCGGTTTCGCGCCCCGGCCCAAAGGGGTTCTGGCTGTCTCAGGCTTCGATAGGCCGACCGATGACGCAAAACACTTGCCGGCGCTCGCGTCAGGGTTTCCCATGTCGAGGCTGACGCGTCGCGGTGCCCTCCTGGCCATGGGTGGGGCCCTGGCGGGGTGCCTGGGTGGTCCCGACGGCCGCCGGACGACGCGTGATCCCGACCGCCACCCGTACGATCTCTCGCTCGCCCACGACCACACCGACTGGGATCGGTACGATCCGGACTGGGCGGCGCCAAGCGGTCCGGCCGCCCAGGAGGTCGGCGTGGAGACCGTCGTCGAGAACCTCACGATTCCCTGGGACCTCTCGTTCACGCACGACGGCTCGATCTTCATCAGCGAGCGCCCGGGCCGCATCCTGCAGTACGACGGCGGCGACCTCCAGGCCGTCGCGGAGCCGGCGGACATCATCGACGCCGGCTCGATCCCGCCCGACAACGAGGAGACGGTCTGGTGGGTCGAGGGCGGTGAGGGTGGGCTCCTCGGTATCGCCGCCCACCCCGGCTATCCTGACCCACCCGTCGTCTATGCCTACTACACATACATGGACGGTGGCGATCGGTACAACAAGCTGGTCTACTTCGACGTCGATGCCGACGAGCCGGCCGCGAGCGCGATCACCCTCGTCGACGGCATCCCCGGCGCGAAGATCCACAACGGCAGTCGCGTCACCTTCGGCCCAGCGAACTACCTCTGGGTGACGGTGGGGGACGGCGGCAACCCGGAGATGGCCCAGGACCCGTCGCGACTGCCCGGCTCGATCCTGCGGCTTGAGCCAGACGGGACCGCGCCGGCCGACAATCCAGACGTCGGCGACCCGCGGGTGTACTCCTACGGCCACCGCAACCCCCAGGGCATCGCCTGGCTACCGGACGGGCAAACGACCCTCTCGAACGAACACGGGCCCGCCGGACGCCACGACGAACTCAATCGGATCCGGGCCGGCGCGAACTACGGCTGGCCCGATGCGCGCAGGCCGGCGGAGTACCGGGGGAGTTCCTACAATCGGCCACTCCTGAGCACGGGCGAGAGTGTCTGGGCGCCCGCTGGCAGTCTGTTCTACACGGGCGAAGCCGTCCCCTCGTGGTCCAACCGCCTCCTGCTGGGCTGTCTCGTCAGCCAGGAGATCCGCGTCGTCACGATCGCCGATTCCGAGGAGGCCCTGCCGAGCGGGCCGTCGGTCGAGACCTACCTGGACGACTGGTTCGACGGGGCCTACGCCGTCGCGTCCCAGCCGGCGATGACGGACGAACTGGGCCGGATCCGCCACCTCGAGCAGGCCCCGGACGGGACACTCTACGCGATCACCTCCAACCTGGACGGCCGGTCAGGCGAGCGCTTCCCCCGGGACGGTGACGACAGGCTGGTGCGACTCACCGCGGTGTGATCGAGCCCCACGCTTAGGTGGGCGCCGGGCGAAGGCGAGGCCATGACCGCCAGTGGCTTTCTCACCGTCGCGCCGGTCGTCGAGGGGAGCATGGCCGACCAGGTCGCCCGGGCCGTCGCGGCCCTCGAGGACTACGACGTCGCCTACGAGACGACGCCGATGGGGACCCTCATCGAGGCCGAGCACGCGAGCGAACTCTTCGCGGCGGCCGAGGCCGCCCACGCGGCCGTCGACGCCGACCGCGTCTCGACGTTCCTGAAGATCGACGACAAGCGAACGAGCGACGACCCGATGCGGACGAAGGTCGAACGCGTCGAGGCCGAACTCGGCCGCGAGGCCCGCGGCGGTCGCTGATCGCCATTCGACGGGGCTTTTCACCCCGGCCGTCGAAGGTCACCCATGGACGCACTCAATCGCCTGGCGACCGAACTCGTCGACGAGGCCATCGACTTCGCCGACGAGCTCGGGATCGCCGTCCATCCCATGGAAGGCGACGCTGCCGTCCTCGACTTCGGCGTCGAGCACCCGGGTGGCCTCGAGGCCGGGCTCCTCCTCGCCGAGATCGGCACGGCCGGTCTCGCCTCGGTTCAAACGGCCATCGACGACGCCGGCGGCGCGCCCCGGACGTACGTCGAGCTCTCGACCGACCAGCCCGCGATGGCCCTCCTCTGTTCGAGCAAGGCCGGCTGGGAGCTCTCCGTCGACGGCTTCGAGGGGCTCGGCTCCGG
>CAYLJD010000104.1:0-7462 GCA_964383875.1 uncultured Halobacteriales archaeon | reverse complement strand
CGAGATCGTCCGCGTGGCGACGCCACTGGCCGGGATGCGCCTCCTCCAGACGTTCTCGCGGTTCCCCTTCCTGTTTATCCTCGGCGTCCTCGGCCCGTCGGTCATCGCCGCCTACGCCATCGGCCGGCGGGTCATGTTGCTCGCCCTCATGCCGGCCTGGGGGTACGCGACGGCGGCGAGTACGCTCGTCGGCCAGGCCATCGGCGGCGGCGCGGAGGACGAGGCGACTGCGTACGGCTGGCAGACCCTCCGGATCGCCCTCGTCACGCAGCTGCTCCTCGCCGTCGTGCTGGTCGTGGCAGCCCGCCCGATCGCGGCGTCGTTCGGCATCGAGAACGTCGATATCGCCGTCTCGTTCATCCGCGTCTTCGGCCTCGCGACGGCTGGCTTCAGCATCGCCCGCACCATGCGGGGGAGTCTTCGTGGGGCCGGCGACACCCGATGGCCGCTGTACGGGACGTTCGTGGGGGCCTGGCTCGTCCGGATCCCGGTCGCGGCACTGGCGCTCCCTGTCGGGTTCGCGCTGGTCGTTCCCAGCCTCGCGCTCCCGTTCCCGTTCGTCGAGTTCGCTCTCACCGTCCCCGCGGTGTCGATCGAGATCGGCCGCGGCGTCGGCCTCGTTGCCGTCTTCCTGGCGATCCTCGGTGACTTCTACGTCAGGGCTGTCGTCAACACCGGCCGCTTCTGGACCGGCCACTGGCAGGAGGTCGCGCGGCGGTCCGGCGTCGGGGCGGGTGAGTGACGGACCACGCACGACCACTTCAGAGGCGATCGAGCACGGCCTCGGCGTCGTAGTCGAGGCTCAACTCCCGGGAGCGGCCGCGGCCCTCGACGTTCGTGTAGTCCGCCTCGATGATGCCCAGCTGGTCGAGCTTGTTGATGATCTCGGAGTAGCGGGTGTAGCCCAAGTCCGTGGCCGCCTGGAACTCCTCGTAGATGTCACCGGCTCGCTCGCCCTCGTGTTCGGCGATGACCTCGACGAGCGCCCGCTCGGACTCGGCCAGTTCCTGGAGGCGCCGGGAGAGGTGGACGTACTTCGACGTCTCGTAGGCCTCCTCGATGTCTTCCATGTCGACCGAGCGGCTCCCCCGCATCTCGGCGTTCAGCCCCGCACGCCGGAGGAGATCGATCCCGACACGGAGGTCGCCCCCCTGCTGGGCCGTCAGCTCCCCCACTCGGTCGAGAACTGGCGCATCTACGACGTCCTCGTGGAAGCCGCGTTTGACGCGTTCGGCGAGGATCTCGACGATCTCCGGGACGTCGTACTTGGGGAAGTAGACGTCCTCGGGCCGGAACACGCTCTGGACGCGGCCGTCCAGTGACTGGATAATCTCCAGTTCGAGGTCCGAAGAGACGACGATCACGCCGATCCGGGCCCCGCCCTGCTCCTCGTGTGCGCGCAGCAGAGAGTACAGCGTATCGGAGGCTTCGCTTTCGTAGAACAGGTAGTTGATGTCGTCGAGGGCCACGACGAGGACCTCGTCGTCGCTGACGAGCTTGTCGGTCACTTGCGAAAACAGTTTCTTGAAGGAGATGCCCGACGACGGCGGCTCGTAGTCGAAGACGCCCTCGAAGAGTCGGGAGAATACGGAGTATCGCGTCGAGTTGACCTGGCAGTTGACCCGGACGGCGCGAACACCGGATTGGGCGTGGAGTTCGTCGAAGAGGATGTGGATCGCCGTCGTCTTGCCCGTGCCCGGCGGGCCCTGAGCCATTACGTTCAGCGGCCGCGAGCCCCGAACCGCAGGACGGAGGGCGTACTTCAGGCTCTCCATCTGGGACTCCCGGTGGAGGAAGACCTCGGGGACGTAGTCGATTTCGAAGATGTGCTCGTCCCGGAACACGGACTCATCCCAGCCGAGCATGTCGTCCCCGCTCATTACTTTCACCGAGCTGTCGACGGCACTTGAACCTGTTGGGGATGCTGCCGAAACACCGGTGTCCGCCGGGCGCGGGTGGGCGAGTATTGGCGGGGTCTGTTCGCGGCACGCGCCACGCCTCGGGGTGTGCGAAAACCCCCTCACTCCGCGAACTTTTCGAGCAGTGCCCGATAGAACGCGCGATCGTCCGCCTCGGCCAGCTTCTCGACGATCAGTTCCGGCGTCGACCGGGCCAACTGCCCCGTGACCGGCGATCGATCGACGACGAGCTCGCCGTCTTCGAGCCCCGTCGCCTCGATGCCGTCGACCGCAAGGTCTGTCGACGCGGCCGCACGGATCTCGCGGGCCATGTGGGAGACGAACACTGCCGTGACGTCCCGGTCGGCGAACGCTTCGAGAATCCCGGCCATGATTTTGGCACTCGCCCCCGGCTCGGTGATGCTTTCGAGCTCGTCGACGAGGACGAGCACTGATCCCGATTCGCCGGCGTCTGTCACCAGCTCGGCGAATTCGCGGAGCGTCTCTTCGAACGCCCCGGCATCCAGCGTTCCCTGGTGTTTGGCGTGGTAGTGCAGTTCGTCGACCAGTTCGATCCGCGCTTCGTCTGCCGGGACTGGCAAGCCCATGTGGGCGAGGGTCGCGACGAGACCCAGCAAGTCGAGCAACGACGTCTTGCCGCCGCTGTTGACTCCCGAGAGGATCGTGACCCCTGACACCTCGTAATCGACCGGTTCGACGTCGGCGACGGGCTCGTCGAGCAGCGGCGATCGGCCACCCTCGATCGCGATTCCCTTGCCACCGACCGTCGGCAGTGTACAGTCGTAGTCGGCGGCGAACTGAGCGATCGCCAGTTCGACGTCGAGATCGAGCGCGGCGCTGACGAGCTCCCGACTGGCCGCCTGTTCGTCGGCCAGATCTGCCGCAAGTTCCTGCTTGCGGCTCGCCGCCCGCCGGTCCCTGGCAGCGGTCAACGATTCTCGAAGGCGGCCGACGGCCTCTTCGTCAGCCGCCACCGGATACGTCGGCTCGTCGGGAAAGAGCCGTCGACCCTGGTCCGCGAAGTCCGAGAGCGATAGCGCGTCGACGACGTGCTTGCGGGCGGCGGTGACCGCCGCGTCGAACTCGTCGGCCAGCTCTCGACTGAGGAGGGAGTCGACGCCGGCGCCCTGCTCGACGAGGGACAGCAAGTCCTGCCCCTCGATCGTCACGTCTCGCTCGGCGATGGCCTCGCGGAGGTGGTCGTTGGCGACGCTTTCGGCCATCGACACGGCGGCATCGAGGTCGGCAACCGCCGTCTGCAGCCGCTGGAGTTCGGCGTCACCAGACGGAGTTCCGTCCTCGTCGAGTGACGCCAGGGCCGCTTCGAGCTCGTCGAGATCCGTCGGTGGGTCGAGGTCGGCCGCCCGATGCACGTCGACGGCCGCCAGGATCGTGTCGCGGTTGCCGGCGAAGAAGGCGAGCACCCGCTCGGGCACCACGTCAACCGGGTCCTCGAGCGCATCCGGTTCGACCCGTACGTCGCCATCGACGTCGACGCCGTCGAACGCCTCGTCGAGTGCGATCACCGTCGAGTATCCCTGTGCAAGATCTGCGAGCTGGCGGGTGTCATCGACGAGTTCGACCGAGAGTTCGGGGACGGCCGCCGTGGCCGCCGCGTAGGTCTCTGCGTCCGTCGTGGCAAGCGCCCGCTCGCGCACCCGGACGTCTGCTGGTTCGCGCAGGGGGTGGACGTCCGCGAGTGCCGTGGATACAGCCTCGGTCGGCTCGCGCGCCATCGCCCGCTCGGCGATCGCACGCACCTCGTCGATCCGCGATCGAACCGTGCTCGGGTACAGCGTCGCCAGGCGGTGGGCAGCCTCGTCCGTCACGGTGCGCTCGCGCAACAGTGACAGCGCCCCGTCGTGAAGTTCACGCGCCCGATCGGTGGCTGCGAACCCGCCGGGATCGTCGTGGGCGTCTCGGATGGCCGCGCGGGCGATCCGGGCTGCACGCGCGTCACTGACCCCTGGGGCCTGCGCGAGCGTCGACACGTCGCCATCGCGGAGGGCACGGTCGGGATCGTCGAGCTCCCGCAGTGCGTCGGCCGTCTTCGGGCCTACGCCCGGGATCGACTCGATATCCATCTGTCCGTCTCTGCGGGCCCGGGTCGAAAAAACCCAGCGGGCGGGCGACCTTTCCCTCCGGCGTGCGTACTGCACACGATGACGGACGGCGTCGACGCGCTGACGTACCACGCCGAGACGGTCCATACGCCGGCGAGTGTCCGGGCCGGGCACCGCCTCGACTTCGAGAACAAACCCCGCCCGTCGAAAGTCTACGAGGACCTGCCTCGCCGCTCGCTCCCAGGGTTCTGTCCGCCACGGCAGCCGACACTCGCGGTCATCGCCACCCCGACCCCAGACGGCGATCCCCGGTGGGGATCCGTCGATGCCGCGTTCCTCGCAAACTGCTGTTACCACTCCGGTGGCATCACGAAGCGGATTCGTCGCGGCGACCGCGAGCTGCTGTTTCGGGCTGCGGCCTGCACGGGGGCGTTGTATCACGTGGACCTGTATCTCGTCGCCGGGGAGTGTGGCGACCTCTCGGCGGGGGTGTACCACTACGACCCGACGAGCCATGCGGTGACAGTGCTCCGCGAGGGCGATCACCGGGGAACGCTCGCCGCTGCGACCGGCAATCACGCCGCTGTCGCCGAAGCGCCGTGTTCGATCGTCGCCACCTCGACCTGGTGGCGGAACGCCTGGAAGTACCGGGAGCGGACCTACCGGCACGCGTTCTGGGATGCCGGCACCGTGCTCGCGAACGTGCTCGCCACGTCACACGCGCTCGACCGTCGAGCCAACGTGGTCTTGGGGTTCGCGGACGCCCCGGTGGCTGAATTGGTCGGCGTTGAGCCGTCTCGCGAGGCGCCGCTCGCCGTCGTTCCCCTCGGGCAGGGAGAAACAGTTCCGTCGCCCACCGAGCCGGCATCCCTGGACCCAGCCACGCGGCCGCTATCACCCGAGGAGCGCGAGTACGCGTTGATCACCGAGGCGTACACCGCCTCGTCTCTGCCTGATGGCGACGCCGCGGCGGCGTGGCGGGACCCCCCGGCGACAAATGTCGGCAGGCGGGACCACGAGGGCGGCTCACGCGTTCCGCTCGAGCCAGCCGAGGCGGACGAACTGGAACGGTCACCACTCGACGACACGGTCCATCGACGTGGGTCGTGTCGGGAGTACCGCCGCGATCCCCTCCCGGCTCGGACATTGGCTACCGTGCTCGATCGGGCCACGCGGGGCGTGCCGATCGACGTCGTTGGGAACGAGGCCCCGCCGCTCGCCTTTGCCGATGCGTACGTGGCCGTTCACGCCGTCGCGGGTATCGAACCCGGCCTGTACCACTACCACCCGGAACCTGGGGAGCTGGAGCGCCTCGCGACCGGGGAATTCCGACGCGAGTGTGGGCACGCGACGCTCGACCAGCGCCTCGGCGCCGACGCCGCCGCAGTCGTCTTTTTCCTCGCCGATCTGGAACAGGTTGTCGAGCGATACGGCGACCGGGGCTACCGGGTCGCTCAGTTCGAGGCAGCGGCCACCGCCGGGCGCTGCTACCTGGCCGCCTACGCGCACGCCGACGTCGGCGCGACCGGCCTGACGTTTTACGACGAGGTCGTGACGGATCTCTTCTCGCCGCGAGCGGCGGGACAGGCACCCCTGTTCTGCTGGACTGTGGGTCGACCGGCGTGACGGCCGATGGGGCAACGCGCTTTTCCCGACCGACCGCAAAGCCCGGGCAATGACCGTCGACGCGAAGCTCGCGGCCGCCCGGGCCGACCTCGCCGACCGGGCTGGCGTGCTCGTGGCCTTCTCGGGCGGCGTTGACTCCAGCGTCGTGGCCGCGATCGCCCACGACGCCCTCGGTGACGACGCGGTGGCGTGCACCGCCCGGAGCGAGACGCTTCCCGCGGGCGAACTCGACGCGGCTCGCCGCGTCGCCGCCGAGATCGGCATTCGACACGACGAAGTGACCTTCAGCGAGCTCGACAGCGACGCCTTCGTCCGTAACGACGGCGAGCGATGCTACCACTGCCGGTCGATGCGCCTGTCGGCGATGTTCGACCGCGCCCGCGAACTCGACATTCCGATCGTCTGCGACGGGACGAACGCCTCAGATCCGGGGGAGGGACACCGACCCGGACTCCGGGCCGTCGACGAACTCGACGCTTACTCGCCGCTGCTCGAACACGGCATCGAGAAGGCGGAGGTCCGGGAAATTGCCACCAAATACGACCTCTCGGTCGCCGACAAACCATCGATGGCGTGCCTCTCCTCGCGGATCCCGACCGGTCTCGAGGTGACCGAGGAGCGCCTGACCCGGATCGAAAAGGCCGAACGTCTGCTCCGTACCTGGGGCTTCGAGCAGTTCCGCGTCCGGGACCACGACGGTCTCGCGCGGATCGAGGTGGGGGCCGACGAACTCGAGGCGGCCCTCGATCCCGACTTCGCCCGCGCCGCCCGCGAACACATCACCGACGTCGGCTTCGACCATGTCACGCTCGACCTGGCAGGGTACCGGACCGGCAGTGTCAGCCCTGCCGACGACATCCCGACGCCGGACCCGCTCGACGCCACGTATCCGACAGACTAGGGCCGTTCACGCGGACGCGCTCGTGGATCCCGCCCAGCCGCGCTCTCCGGGACGACACACTCACGTCGATCGGAAGCGCCAGATCGCCAGGCTGCCTTCGTAGAGGAGGATGGCGAGGGCGCCCAGCACCGCGGCCTCCCCGGTCGTCAGGATGGCACCCTCGGCGAGCCTGAGGAGCGAGGGATTCGGGCTTCCGAGGTATCCGATGACGATGGCCAGCAGCCAGAACGGGAGTCGGACCGTGGCGAGAAGGTGGCGGACCCCTGGCCCGCGCCGCCAGCGCCGGAGCAGGTAGATCGTGCCTTCGAAGGCGACGATGAGGCCGACGCCGGCCAGTACCGGCTCGGCACCGCCGAGACCGATGTCCGCAATCGCGCCCGTGACTGATGCCGGGATGGCGTCGTAGTATCCGTCCGGGACTGGCGCCGGGCTCGCGAGGTAGCCGGCGACGACCGCCAGCAGCCAGACCGCCGGACGGAGCCCGGCGATTTGTTCGGGCCCTGGCGCAATCGAGCCCTCGCCACTCCAGCGCAGGAGCAGGAGGGTGCTTTCGAACAGCGCCACCATCGTGGCCGCGACCATGAACGGTGCCATGCCCGTCGGATCGGGACTGAACACGAACGCCAGTCCGGCGAACGCAGCCCAGAAGTACAGTCGCCGTGTCTCCAGCCACTGTCGGCTCGTGACGCCCATCATGATCGCCAGCATCACGAACAGGGGAATCTGGAAGATGAGGGCGAACATGCCGAGCATGAGCAGAATCAGCCCGAAGGTCTCGCTGAGACCGAAGGCGATCTCCGCGACGGGCTGGGAGTAGCCGAGGAAGTACGTGAAGATGAGCGGCAGGACGAGGAAGTACGCGAAGGCCAGCCCGGCGCCGGCCAACACCAGGCTGGTGGGCACCGAGGCGAGGTAGTAGCGCCGCTCGTTGTAGTACAGCCCGGGGCGCATGA
>CAYLJD010000103.1:0-7462 GCA_964383875.1 uncultured Halobacteriales archaeon | reverse complement strand
GCCGTAGAGGCCGCGGTGGATGTGTTCTTTCAGCGGGAGCGAGTGGCAGTGATAGAAGTGAACGCCGGCCGGTTTGGCCTGCCACTCGTAGCTGTACGAGTCACCCTGGTCGATCAAGCCCGGCCCGTTCTGCGGGATACCGTCCATCTCCGGGGCGAGGTTTTTCAGGTGGGGGTGAATCGTGTGGGCGTGGCGCTGGCCGTTGGCGAAGTTGATCCGAATGACGTCGCCCTCCGTCGCCCGGATGGTGGGCCCGGGGACCTGTTCGTTGTACGTCCAGGCCGGGAAGTACACGCCCGGCGCGATTTCGATCTCGCGGAGCGTCGCAGCGACGTCGAACTCGCGGACGCGTTCCGTGCCGCCGTTCCCGTCGTCTCGCTCGTAGACGCGCTGGGCGTCGCTGGCGATGCTGTCCGTGCCGCCGTCACCGGTGTTGAACTCGCGGAGGTACGTGTGCGGATCGAAGTCGGCCGTCTCGTACTCGCCCACGGAGCCGAAATTCCCGTGCACTGAGTCGTCGGCGCCACCACCGGTGTGGGCCTCGCCGCGGCCCGCAAGTCCCATTGCCCCGGCGCCCGCGATCCCGAGCCCACCGAGGACGGCCCGCCGGCTGACTGCCGCGTCATCTGCAACGGCGTCTGTCAGCCGGTCCGTCAGTGATCGCGTCAATTCGACCGCCGCTGCGTAGTCGTCGGACACGTCACTGCACCTCCTCTGTCGCGGGCATCTCGTCGGTCGCTCGGACTCGGATCGCACTCGCCACGTCTTCGGGGAGCGAGACCGGCTCGCCGGATCCCAGACGGACCGTCACCATGCCGATCGGTGCGATTTCGGTGATCGTCAGCCGGGTCCCTGGCGTCACGCCCACGTCTTTGAGGTAGGCCAGTTCAGCCGGATCGCGGTCGCGAACCCGCTGGACGATCACGTGGTCGCCTTCTGCGTGGGACGCCAGCGTCAGACCCGGGGACTCCTCGACCGGTTCGAGTGAATCTCGGGGGATCGGATCGCCGTGGGGATCGACTTCCGGATCCCCGAGCACGTCCGCGACCCGCCGTTCGAACTCTTCGCTGATGTGGTGTTCGAGCCGGTCTGCCTCCTCGTGGACCTCCGCCCAGTCGTAGCCGAGCCGTTCGGCGAGGTACGTTTCGAGGAGCCGGTGGTGGCGGATGACTTCGAGTGCGACCGTCTCGCCGTCGGGTGTCAGTGTCACCCCTTCGTACTTCTCCCGGTCGACGAACCCCCGCCCTTCGAGCGTCTCCATCATGCTCGTCGTCGTGGGGGGCGTGACGTCGAGCGTCGCCGCGATGCTCGATGTCGACACCGGTCCTTCGCCCTGCTGTTGGAGCCGGTAGATCGCCTTCAGATAGTCTTCCATCTTGGCACTAAGCATGGATGGATTAGACAAGTCTAAATTAAATATGTGTCGAACCAAATATCTGCGTTCGGGGGGATCCCTCTTCCGCAGCGTCTCGTGACGACCGTCACACCGCTGTTGGCCCCCACCGCTCCGTCCTGTCGTGATCGGAGGATTTTCGGCGCCCGGGACGTAGGTCGGGCCATGTCTGTACCCCGCCTCTCCCGCCGCGAGGTTCTGGCCGGCGCGGCGACGGTTTGTGCGCCGCTCGCGGGGTGTCCGGACGGGACGAGTCCGCCGAGTGGAACCGAGACCACACCGCCCCGGCGAGACGAAGACCGCGACTCCCGCCGGGTTGGAACAGAGATGGTCGCTGACGGCCTCACTGCGCCGGTGTCGATCGTGACGCCACGGCCCGATCACCACATCGTTGCCGAGCAGCCCGGCCGAATTCTGCTCGTGGCGAACGGCGAGACGACCCAACGACTCGACCTCCGGGATCGGATCGTGTCGGTCAGCGGCTACGACGAACGGGGCTTACTGGGACTCGCGCTCCACCCCGACTTCGGTGAGACGGGTCGGCTGTTCGTCCGGTACAGCGCGCCGCGCCGCGCCGGCACCCCGGATTCGTACGACCACACGTTCGTCCTCGCCGAGTTTGCCCTCGACCCCGAGACGCTCGAGGCTGATCCGAACAGCGAACGGACGATCCTCGAGATCCCCCAGCCGCAGGCCAACCACAACGCCGGCGACATCGCATTTGGGCCCGACGGGTTGCTCTACGTCCCCGTCGGTGACGGTGGGGCTGCAAACGACCAGGGGAACGGGCACGTGGCTGACTGGTACGACGCCGTGTCGGGTGGCAATGGTCAGGACGTCACCGAGAACCTCCTGGGGAGCATCCTACGTATCGACGTGGACCGAACGGCTGGCGATCGGGCCTACGGCATTCCGGACGACAATCCTCTCGTCGGCCAGCCGGGCCTGGACGAACACTACGCCTGGGGCTTTCGCAATCCGTGGCGGCTGTCATTCGGGCCCGACGGTCGCCTGTTCGCGGGGGACGTCGGCCAGGACCGGTTCGAAGAGGTGGACATTGTCGAGCGCGGGGGGAATTACGGCTGGAACGTGCGCGAAGGCGGGGCCTGCTTCCAGGCAGCGGAGTGTCCGACAGTGACGCCAGACGGAACCCCCTTTCGCGAGCCGATCCTCACCTATCCCCAAGACGGGGCTCCCGTCAGTGGGATCGCCGTCATCGGTGGGTATTGCTACGACGGTGCCGCCATTCCGGCCCTGCAGGGCGAGTACATCTTCGGCGACTGGCAGGCCAATGGACGGCTGTTCGTGGCCAGCGACATCGCGAATGAGGAAAACGATGCGTCGGACGCCACGCCCTGGCCGACCGAGACGCTCCCGTTCGCCGGCGACGGGCCGGGGCCGTTCCTCCTTTCGTTCGGCCGTGACGCCGACGGAGAGTTGTTGATTGGGACGACAGCCCAGGCGACTGTCGGTGGCGACACCGGCGCCGTCTTTCGACTAACGCCCCCCTGACTGGCGACGCGGTCAGTTGGCCCGCCGGAGCCGTTCGTCCCAGCGGGGCCCACTCCTGCGTACGAGCCACGCTCCAAGGGCCGCGGCCCCCACCGCGAGTGCAATCGCGATCACGGGGGACGCAGTGGGGTAGCGGCCGGCGGCCAGCGACAGGACGAGCAACGGGACGGCCAGCACCGCGAGACCCGCGCCGAAGACGGCGAACAGTGGGGTGTCGAACAACAGTTCGTTCGGTGCCAGGCCCGTGAGGTAGGCCGTGAGCCCGAAGACGTAGACGGCAACCAGCGGGAACACGACGATCCCGATGGCGAGGTCGGCTGGTGGATACCAGATGGCGGCGAGTGCGAGATACACGAGTCCCGCCGGGATGGTCAACACGAGATACGCCCGGAGTTTGCCACCCAGAACGTCGGCGAACGTCGCCGGGTAGCGGAGATATTCCCGGGGGTTGTCGAGGCTCGTGACCCAGTTGTAGGTCGTGAAACTCCCGAGACCGAGCAGTGCGCCGAACGCGAGACCCGCCGACGGTTCGAGCGCGGTCGCGACGGCGACGCGATCGAGGAGCAGCGCCGCGACCGCGAAGAGGACGCCCATCGAGAAGGCAACCTTCCAGACAGAGCCGCTCGAGCGGACCACCTCGAGAAGCGGACGGACCGTGAGGCTGGCGGTCGCGTCTCCCCCCAGGAACGCTCGTCCTCGGGCGTAGGTGTCGCGAGTGACACGCCTGACTTGCCGGTTCCCCCCACTGTCCGGCGCGAACGCGAAGGGGGCGATGATGCCAAGGGCGACTGTCGGCGCGAATCCCGTCAGGATGGTCACGAGTCGCGGATCGCCGAACACGGCGTAGGGGGTGAACTGGACGAGGTCGATCCCGGCGATGAAGAGAGCGGCCAGGCCGAGGCCGATGGCGAGTGGTGCGATGCGGAACCGGCCGGCGAGGCCGGTCGCGGTCAGACTGGCGGCGGCGCCGAGGGCGAACGTTCCGCCGACGCTGACCCAGAGGAGTGGGACCGACGCCAGCGTCCCGTCGCCAGCGACGACGACCGGGACGAGGCCGACGACGAGTGGCGTGACGAACAGAATGACGTAGTAGACCAGATCCTTGACGAGGAAGGTCCCGAGAACGCGGCGGAGCGAGAGCGGGAGCGTCCGAGCGGAGAAGACGAGCAGCGTCACATCTCCCAAAACGTCCCGCATCGCGTCCCGCCCGGCCAGCCCGATCGTGCCGACTTGGAGACCGAAGAAGACGACGAGGGCGTGGACGCCTGCGAGGACTGCACCCGAATCGACGCCGGTTTCGACGAGTAACCACGTGGACGCGGCGACGAGGAGGACGATCAGCACGGGGAACGCGAGGAATCGGCCGCCGCCGAACAGTCTCGCGTGGAGTCGGTACTCCTCTCGGAGCATCCAGGCGAACAGACTCACGGCGCGACCCTCCGCGTCCGACGGTCGTGTCCGCGAGGTGTCCGGGGACCGGCGGCTCTCACGGAGGCCCCTCCTCGGGCCCGGGTTGCCCGCCGTCTGTGGCCGCGGCGGCCGCCGACTCGACGCCAGCTTCGAAGGCCTCCAGGAGGCGATCGCCGTCCAGGTCTGCGGGATCCGGCTCGGCAACGAGGCGGCCGTCGACCAGAATCCCGACGTCGGAACAGAGCTCGGCCGCCACTGGCACGAAGTGTGTCGAGAGGAACAGCGTGTTGCCGCGGTCGCAGTAGTCCGCCAGGTGGCCCTTGACAGTCTCCTGCATGAGCGGGTCCAGGTTGACGAGTGGCTCGTCGATGAACACGAGGTCGGGTTCGTGGACGAACGCGGCCGCGAGCATCACGCGTTGCCGTTCCCCCTCGGAGAGATCGCCCGCGAGCGTGTCGAGCACGCCCTCGAACTCCAGCCGTCTGGCCCACGTGTCGATCCGATCGGCCGGATCGGGAAGCTCGCGGACGTCGGCCACGAACTGGAGGTACTCCCGCGGCGTGAGGAAACTGGGCGGGTCCTCCCGTTCCGGGAGCACGCCGATCGCGCGGCGGACGCCAACGGGATCGGCGACCGGATCGATGTCGAGGACGCGTGCCGTCCCGGACGTGGGAACGCGTTGGCCAGTCAGAATTTCGATGGTCGTGGTTTTGCCGGAACCGTTGGGGCCCAGAAGCCCGTAGCACGCTCCGGCCTCGACGGATAACGTGAGGCTGTCGAGAGCAGTCACGTCCCCGTACGTCTTCGTCAACGAGTCAGTCTCGGCGGCGGGCATACCGGGCCATTCACCCGCGCCGACTTGTAACTGCGGGACTTGGCAGGCGCTGATTCCCGGCCGGCCACGGCGTTGGGCAAGGGGTCACCGAGCCCCGGTGCCCCGAAAAACAGTCTCTCGATGGGAATTCACACCGGATGAGATCCGGGGTGCTCAGTTCGGGTTGCAATACGCGATGGCCTCACGGACGGCCTCTTTTCGACCGATGAAGGTGACGTGGTCGCCGGCCTCGAGGACGTCGTTCGGGTGCGGGACCTGACTCTCCCCGTCTCGGCTGATGAGCGCTATGTAGCATCCTTCCGCGAGCTCGTCACCAAGTTCGGCGACAGTTTTACCGATTGTATCTGCGGCCGTCAGTTCGACTTCCTGGACGTCGCCGATCCGGTCCATTTCGGTCATCCAGTGGGCGATGCCCGGGCGTTCGATGAAGTTGTCCATCGACCAGGCGACCGACATTCCGGTCGGCACAGCCTCGATGTCGAGGTCCTCGAAGGCATCGACGTTCGCTGGCTGGTTCACCCGAGCGATCACCGTATCGACCTCGAATCGGCTCTTGGCGAGTTGCGCCACGAGGAGGTTCACGTCGTCGTCGCCCGTCGCGGCCGCGATGACCTTGGCGTTCTCCGCGCCAGCCGCCCTGAGCACGTCGGCGTCCGTTCCATCGCCGTGCTCGACCGAGAACCCTTCTCGCCGGGCTTCTTCGACGGCGTTGCTGTTGTTGTCGATGATGAGCACTTCCTCGCCACGGTCTTCGAGCCGCTCGGCGAGGGCCCGACCGACACGACCACCACCGACCACGAGAACGCGCATGGGTATCACGTCAAGCGCCTGGGCAATATGTCGTGCGAATCCGCCTTCGAACACGACCGTCGCGAGAATTACGAGGAAGACCGTCCCGACGAGCGTCGACGCAGCCGCGGGATTCGTCGTCTGCAGTTCCAGCGCGAACAGCGTCGCCACGCTCGCCGGAATGATCCCCCGCGGCCCGATGGCCCCGATGAACATCCGCTCGCGGAGGGTGAAGCGACCCCCTGACGTACACAGGAGGACCAGCGCTGGCCGAATGACCAACGCCACCGCAGCGACCACGATCACACCTCCGAGGCCGAGTGCAAGCAGGTCGCGAACCGATAACAGGGCTGCCAAGGTGATAAAGACGAACGCGAGGACCAGGAGTGTGATATCGCCTTTGAATTGTTCGATCTCCTCCCGGTACGGGAGGTTCGTGTTTCCGAGGGTAAACCCCGCTGTCGCGACCGCAGCGATGCCCGCTTCGGAGGCACCGACCTGCACCGCGAGCAGCTCGGCCAGGCCGTAGGCCACAAGCGCCGCCAGGAGGACCAGGAGTCGGGCGTTCTGCGGCGCGCTTTCGGCTGAGAGGTCGACGTGCCGCAGCACGTACCAGACGACGACGGCAACTGACAACCCCACGGCGATACCGATGCCGAACCGGAGCCCAAATTCAGTGGCGAGAATCACCAGACTGCGGTCCTCAAGGACGACGTATTCGAAGGTGACGATCGCCAAAATGGCCGCAGTAACGTCGTTTGCGACGCCCTCTGTTTCGAGCGTCGTGGCAACGCGCTCGCGGACGGCAACGACGTTCATGATTGGCGTAATGACCGTCGGCCCGGTCGCCACGAGCAGTGCGCCGATAAGAAAGGCCAGCCCCCAGGTGGTTCCAAGCGCAAATCGGACGGCGACGGCAGTCCCGACCAACGAGATGACTGCTCCCAGTGTGACGAGCCGGAGCGTCTCGGAGGGTGACTCCCGGAGGCGAGAGAGGTGGAGGTGGAACGCGCCTTCGAAGACGATGATGGCGACACTGAGTCCGACGATCGCCGGGAGCGAATCGCCGAACGCCGCCGGATCGATTACGCCGAGCCCCTCCGGGCCGACGGATACACCCGCCAGCACGAGAAAGAGGACGCTCGGGACGGCGAGTCGGTCCGCGAGGACCTGCGCGACCACGCCCAACCCCATGATGGTCACGACCAGGACGATCGTGTCAGTCGTTGCTGCCACGGTCTGTCTCGTTCCACCCTTTTCCGTCCAGGTATAACTCGGTTTCTCACGCGGTGTCGACCTGTTTGTCAGCGACCACGGACCGAGAGGGGGGTTGGACACGCCGCCATTTCCTATGACGCACGCCTCGGGATGGACCTCGCATGCCCATCCGGGACAGCGAGGATCGGTCGGGGGTGATGTGACATCCTCCCCGTCGTGAACGACGGGGCTTCCCACCGCACTGGGGCGACTGGTTTGGGAACCTCGGGTTTGCACACCGACGAGGTGCGGGGAGTGCCACGCCC
>CAYLJD010000102.1:0-7671 GCA_964383875.1 uncultured Halobacteriales archaeon | reverse complement strand
GCCGGGGCCGACGTCGTCTTCTGCCAGAAGGGCATCGACGACATGGCCCAGCACTACCTGGCCCAGGAGGGCATCCTGGCGGTCCGTCGGGCCAAGAAGTCCGACATGAAAGCCCTCGGCCGGGCGACCGGCGCCCGGATCGTTTCGAACGTCGAAGACATCACCGCCGACGACCTCGGCTTCGCCGGCTCCGTCGCCGAGAAGGAGCTCGCGGGCGACGAGATGATCTTCGTCGAGGACGTCGACGACGCCAAGGCAGTCACGCTGATCGTCCGTGGCGGGACCGAACACGTCGTCGACGAGGTCGAGCGCGCTGTCGACGACGCGCTGGGCGTCGTGTCGGCGACGCTGGAAGACGGCAAGGTGCTCCCGGGCGGCGGCGCACCCGAGACCGAACTCTCCCTCCAGCTGCGCGACTTCGCCGACTCCGTCGGTGGCCGCGAGCAGCTGGCGGTCGAGGCGTTCGCCGACGCGATCGACGTGATCCCCCGCACGCTCGCAGAGAACGCCGGGCTGGACCCGATCGACTCGCTGGTCGAGCTACGCAGCGAACACGACGCCGGCAACCAGACCTACGGCCTGGATGCCTACGAAGGCGAGGTCGCGGACATGTCCGGCGAGGCCGTCGAGCCGCTCCGCGTCAAGACGCAAGCCGTCGAATCGGCCACTGAGGCCGCCGTGATGATCCTCCGGATCGACGACGTGATCGCCGCCGGTGACCTGAAGGGCGGCGGCGGTGACGACGACGAGGACGAGGACATGCCCGCCGGCGGACCAGGCGGCGGCATGGGCGGCGGTATGGGCGGTATGGGTGGCGGCATGGGCGGTATGGGCGGCATGGGCGGCGCGATGTGAGCGCGGCCGCTCCCTGATTCCGCCACAGATAGACGACCGCCATCCCACACACAACCGTTCGACGACGGCTGTTTTTTGTCCATTGTCGCACCCGACGAGTGGCCACGCACCTTGGAGACACAGGGTCGGTCGGATCCGTGTCCGATGTGCTCCGAGTCTCGGACTGCCACACGAGGCGGGGTCCGACCACCGGCCGACACGCAGGCTTGCGTGGCACCTAGCCGGCGACAAACAGTAGGTTTATCAGCCGCAGGCGGCGATTCTCCGGTGAGATTACTTTCGAGATGGCGGGGAACACCCAACCGGAGGTGAACATCGGGCTCGTCGGTCACGTCGACCACGGCAAGACCACGCTGGTCGAGGCGCTGTCCGGCCAGTGGACCGACCAGCACTCCGAGGAGATGAAACGCGGCATCTCCATCCGGTTAGGTTATGCCGACGCCACGTTCCGGGAGTGTCCCGACCTCGACGAACCGGAACGGTACACCGTCGACGAGGAGTGCCCGGACGGCTCCGAGAGCGAACCGCTCCGGACGGTTTCGTTCGTGGACGCACCCGGTCACGAGACGCTGATGGCGACGATGCTCTCGGGGGCAGCCATCATGGACGGGGCGGTGCTCGTGGTCAGTGCCGCCGAACCGGTCCCCCAGGCCCAGACCGAGGAGCACTTGATGGCTCTGGATATCATCGGCATCGAGAACATCGTGGTGGCCCAGAACAAGATCGATCTCGTGGGCCGCGACGAGGCCCGCGAGAACTACGAGGCGATCGAATCGTTCGTCGCGGGCACCGTCGCCGAGGACGCGCCAATCGTCCCGATCAGCGCCGGACAGGGCGTCAACATGGACCTCCTCATCGGCGCCATCGAGTCGGAAATCCCGACGCCCGAACGCGATCCGGACGCGGACGCCGAGATGCTTGTCGCCAGGAGCTTCGACATCAACCGACCCGGCACGACCTGGGAGGACCTCGTGGGCGGCGTCCTCGGCGGGTCGCTGACCCAGGGTCGACTCGAGGCGGACGACGAGATTGAGCTTCGCCCTGGGCGGGAGGTCGAGACAGGGGGCCAGAGCGAGTGGCAACCCCTTGAGACGACCGTCCGGTCCCTGCGTGCCGGCGGCCAGGACGTGGACGCGGCGAGTCCGGGCGGCCTTCTCGGGGTCGGCACCGGCCTCGATCCAGCCGTGACGAAAGGCGACGCTCTGGCCGGGCAGGTGGCCGGCCCGCCGGGGAGCTTGCCGCCGGTTCACGAGTCGTTTACGATGGACGTGACGCTCCTGGACCGGATCGTCGGCGCCGATGACGACGTCGAGGAGATCACCACCGGCGAACCGCTCATGCTGACCGTCGGCACGGCAACGACGGTCGGTACGGTGAGTAGTGCCCGGAGTAGCGAATGCGAGGTGCAGCTCCAGCGGCCGGTCTGTGCCCGGGCAGGTGTGAACATCGCGATCAACCGGCGGGTCGGCGCGCGCTGGCGGCTCATCGGCTACGGGACGCTCCAGTGAGTGTCGTGCTCGACACCAGCGCGCTCATGCTGCCCGTGCAGGGAGATATCCGCCTCTTCGACGAACTTGAACGCCTCCTCGGACACACGGACTGCGTCGTGCCGCCGGCCGTCGTGGATGAACTGGACGTACTCGCCGGATCGTCGACGGAGGAAGCACGGGCGGCCAGTGTCGGGCGTGACTTGGTCGATCGGTGTCGAACGATCGAGACGAACGCCGGGGCGGCAGACGACGCCGTCCTCGAGGCGGCCACGCACCCGGACGTCACCCACGCGGCGACGACCGACGCGGCCCTCGCGGAGCGCCTGCTCGACGCGGGCGTTTCAGTAATACGTTTACGGGGCCAGCACAAACTCGCGATCACTCAACCATAGATGTACAAACGGGCCAGACTACGCGATACGGTGGAGGTACCGCCGGAACACCTCGCGGAGGTTTCCGAGGGACTCGTCCGGCGGCTGCTCCAGGAGAAGCTGGAGGGGCGCATGGACGAGGACGTCGGCAGTGTCGTCAGCGTCATCGAGGTCCACGACATCGGCGAGGGGGCCGTGCTGCCGAACCAGCCGGGCGTCTACTACGAGGCGGAGTTCGACGCGCTGACCTTCGACCCGCAGATGCAGGAGGTGGTCGACGGCGAAGTCGTCGAAGTCGTCAATTTCGGCGCCTTCGTGGGCATCGGTCCGGTCGACGGGCTGCTGCACGTCTCGCAGATCTCGGACGAGTACCTCGCCTTCGACGAGGAGAACCAGCAACTCGCCTCACGCGAGTCGAACCGGACGCTCACAGTTGGCGACGCCGTCCGCGCGCGGATCGTCACCAAGAGTATCGACGAGCGCAATCCGCGCGACTCGAAGATCGGCCTGACGGCCAAGCAGGTCGGGCTCGGCAAACACGGCTGGCTGCAGGAGGAGCGCGAGGCGCGAACGGCGCAGGCCGAAGCGGGTGAGAGCTGATGGCCGACCGGGTCGTCTGCCGCGAGTGCCACCGCGTCCAGGAGACTGACGAAGTCGAAGCGTGCGTGGCCTGTGGCTCGACGTCCCTCACGGAAGACTGGGCAGGATACGTGATTATCTCACATCCGGAACGGAGTGAAATCGCCCAAGAGATGGGCGTCACGGAACCGGGCAAGTACGCACTGAAGGTGCGCTAGCGTGGCTGAGGTCGTCGTGTCGCTCCAGTCCGAGCTCCGCGGTGATCTGAAAGCACCGTTCGGGGAGATCTATACTGACACTGACGCGCTCCTGTCAGCCGCGTCACCGCCGATTGTCGCGGTTGGGGACGTCGTCACTGCCCATCTCGTCGAGGCGGGCCGGGTACCGGACGTGGCGCTCGTCGACGATCGCACCGAACGGAGTCCGGTCGACGAGTCAGTCGCCGCGTCGATCACCGGCTTCGACCAGACTGTAACCGTCGAGAATCCTGCAGCGACGCTGACGGCGGAGTTGCTCGCGACGCTCGCCGACGCCTCCGAGGCGGACGGGACCACGCTCATCCACGTCGAGGGGGAGGAGGACCTGGCCGCGCTGCCGGCCATCATGCTCGCGCCAACGGGGTCGACAATCGTCTACGGCCAGCCCGGCGAGGGGATGGTACTCGTCGTGGTCGACCAAGCGACGATGGACCGCGTTCGGGACATTCTCTCCCGGATGAACGGGGACACCGAACGGCTCTGGTCGCTGTTGGCCGGGGACGCGTAGCTCAGGCGGGTTCGACGGGAACCGACGGCGACTCGAGCCGGTACACCGGGGGATCGACCGAGACCGACAGTGCGTGTGCCTCGACGCCGGCCTCGGTCGCCGCGGCGAGCGCGTCGGCAAACGCCGGGTCGATCTCGCGGAATGGACGGACGACCGTGGCGTCGGGCCGCTGGCAGACGAAGACCACGCTGGCTGCGGTACCGTCCTCGACGAGCGCGCGGAGGCCACGGAGGTGTCGACGGGCGCGTGAACTGGGAGCATCCGGGAACTTGCCGACGCCGTCCTCCACGTGGGTCACGGCCTTGACCTCGACGAACCGCTCCCCGGCGGGTCCGTCGAGACGGACGTCAGTCCGCCCGTGGTCGGGAAGTGGGGGTTCCCGGCGGCCGACCGTCGTGTTCGCGAATGCGGCCAGGTGATCCCCCTCGACAGCCGCGACGAACAGGTCGTTGGCCATCGCCGCGCGGACGCTGACGATCACGTCGCCCGTGTCCACGGCGACGGCAGTGTAGTCCGTCGACCGGTCGGGATCAGTCGCCGGCGCACAGTAGACGGTCGCGTCCTCGACGAGGACTGTCGTGAGCCGGCCGGTCTCGTCCAGGAAAACTGGCGCAGGGTCGCCGTCGATGTCGACACGCATGACAAACCGGTTCTCCCGTTCGAGGAAGCGCCCGGTGACGAGATCGGCGTCGTAGCGGTGGAGGACTGGTCCCATTGGGGCGACGTGGGATGCCAGCGGAGATAAGCCGTGTTACTCGACGGCACTCCCCGAACGAGTCGACCGTGACGGAAGCGCAACTTCACTTCCGTGTTCTGCCGCCACTTTATACGGAACGGCGCCCGAGAATCGCCAGAGGGATGCGCAGCAACGAGAAGGGCGACCGGCGCGAGCGCGAACTCGTCAACGCGTTGGACGACGCCGGTTTTGCGGTGATGCGCGCGCCGGCGAGCGGGTCTGCCACGGCCCGGGAGCTCCCTGACGTGCTCGCGGGGAACGGGACGGTGTTCTATGCCATCGAGGCAAAGTCCTCCAGTGGCGATCCGATCTACCTGGACAACGAGGAAGTCTACGCGCTGGTCCAGGTCTTTGCCAAGAACTTCGGGGCGACGCCGCGGATCGCCGTGCGGTTCGACCGGGAGGACTGGTCGTTCTTCCATCCCGACGACGTCCACCAGACGGAGGCGGGCAACTACCGCGTCAAAAAAACGCGCATCGACGCGCCCGAAGCCGAAACCATCGAGGACCTCCTCGCGCGGGGCCAGAACACCGACGGGACTGACGTCCGCCAGGTGCTCGAGGCATTCGGCGCGGGTGCACTGGAACTCGACGAGGCGGTCGCGATGCTGGAGTGAGGGACAGCGTCGGCATCACGGGCCGTTCGAAGCCCTTTTGCGAGTCCCCGGGAAAGGGCGGCGCATGCTGAGCCGGGAGACGATCTACCAGATCGTGATCCTCGCTGGAGCGGTGATCGCCTTCGTCGCGGCCGCCAGCGTCGTCAGCTCTGCATTTCGCGTCAACGGGCACATCAGCCCGACTGGCGGGATTGCACTCGTCGGCACGATGTTGCTGTTTATCCTCTTGCTGGCGCTGGCCGGGATCTGGCTCGAGCGCCAGGAGTTCGACGGCGACCACGCCTGACGGGTCGGGCCGGTCTCACGGTGCGGATTCCTGCTGTCGGTCCCGCCAGTCGACGAGATCATCCTCGCCCGCGTCCTCCAGCGCATCTTCGTAGTAGGCCAGCGGGTGGGCAATCGTCTCGCAACGGTCGTCCATGTTGACGCAGTCGCCGTACGACTGCATGGTGGCACACGACGGCGGCGAGTATTCGGTCGGGCTCGTCTCGCCCCGGATGTGGTCGACCTGGTACCTCGTCTGTTCCTCGCCGAAGCCGGGGTTGACCTCGAAGAGCTGGACGATCTCGTTTGTCGACATCCCGATGCTGGTCAGAAACGAGGCGATCGCAAAGCGGGAGTGGTGTTCGAGGTGCGCCCCTTTCTGGACCTGGTCGAGGAGGTGTTTCATGCAGGGTGGGAACCGCTCCGGGACCACCGTGTCGATGTCGTGCGTGAGCTCGAGTTCGGCGAGCAACTCCGCGAGGCGTGTCACCTCGTCCTCGAGGTGGGACGCGACGGCCGCTGGCACGTCGAGGGGAAGGCCCGCCTCGACCCGCTTCCGGACGGCTTCGCGCAGAAGCTCGTGCAGGTCGGCCGCCGAGATGGGGACCTCGCCGTCGGCGAGATCTCGGTTGACGAGGCGCCACTCGTCGCCCCACTGATCGGCAGCGAAAGTCAGGTAGGCCCCGACATCGACGCGGTAGCCGTCGTCGGTCTCCCGCAGCCGATCCGCGAGGTCGAACTCGGCGAGCAGCTCCTCGAGCGTGACGCGGTCGTCCTCGACGCTTCGGAGCTGGCCCGTCGTGGCCAACGCAGCCGTAAAGCGCTCGAAGGCAGTCGCCGCTTCCGCACGGGCGTACTTGCGCACGAGGACGTGTTCGTCGACGAGTGACACGAGAACTCGCGCCACCGGGTACGACAGTAATTCGACGCGTGGCCGGCGGTGGAGTTCTCCCACGTCGCCATCGGTGATCGCTCGCTCGACGCGCGTCGCGGCGCGGTCGACAACCGCGTCGTCGTCGGCCACGATCGTCGCAAGGTCCACGTCAGCCCCCTCGACGGCCTCGCGGGCGGCCGTGAGAAACGGGTATCGAGCGTGACGCGGCTGCATGCCACGGGCCACGTGGGCCGGGGCGATAAACCCGACGCCGCGACGCAGCCAAGCCGGTCAGTCCTCGATCTCGCGGATGAGGTCACGCGGGTCCCCGCCGTCGCTGACGAGGGCGTCGTACCGGTCGCGGCTGACTTCGACCGTCTCGGTTCCGCCGGCTCGGACGAGTTCGAGCGTCACGGACCCCGGCGGATCGTTCCGAATGTGGGCTGTCGCGATCGCGGTGAAGACGAACCAGAGTGCGACGGCGACGCCGACGCCGTAGACGAACACCGTCTCGAAGGCGAGTGGCTCGGCCGTCCGGGTCCATCGGGTTGGGTAGACGTGCCAGAACAACGTGACCCCGACGACAGTGAGAAGCGCGCCGAGCAGGACACCGGCGCGCTCGCGGGTGCTCGCTGGGAGCACGATGACGACGCCCCCCAGAAGGGCCGGGACGCCGAGTCCGCCGAGGAGTCCGGCCCACGCCTTCGCACCAACCGTGTCGCCGCCGATCGCGACGAGCGCGAGTGCGACACACAGCGCTAGGACGCCGGCGGCCAGGAGCGCCATGCCAGCGTAGACGCGGCGGGGATCCCGGCCGTCGAAGTAATCGGGACGGTCATAGGTGTCGGCGAGACTCTGCATAGGACCCCGTTGGTCGACCGCCTACAAAACTACCCGTCAGACGGGTGTCGGACACGCGCGGGAATCAACCGCACCGATCAGTTACTCTGGATCCGCGGCGCGAGCATGTAGGTCACCCGGCCCTGGCCCTGGGCGATGTCGTAGTGGAGTTTGACGGGGAATTCCTCGCCGAGTTCGACCGTCACCTCGGCGTCAGACGGGATGGCCTTGTTCATGTCCTTCAGGTAGTCGAGCGAGAACAGCGAGGCGGCCTCGCCGG
>CAYLJD010000101.1:0-7806 GCA_964383875.1 uncultured Halobacteriales archaeon | reverse complement strand
AGTACTCGTACAGTTCCGGGATCCACTCGTAGGGCATCTCCATCGACTCGATGATGTCGTAGATCGACCGGTCGTCGTCGAGGTACTCCACCTCCCCGCTGCCCTCCACGTAGAGGTCCTCGGCCCGGAACGTCTGGAACTTCACGGCGTCGGCACCCGCGTCGGCGGCGACGTCGATCAGCCTTTTCGCGATCTCGAGGTCGCCGTTGTGGTTGGACCCCGCCTCTGCGATGACAAAGGTGGGCTCGTCCGGACCGACGGATCGGTCCCCGATGTCGAAGCCGTCCATACGAAGTACGAAGGGCCGCGACTGATTAAACCAGTTACTCCACGTGATGGCGGTGGACCCGTCGGACGGCAGCGATCACGTCCCCGACATCCTCGTCGTCCATCGCGGGAAACAGCGGCAGGCTCACCAGCCCCTCGTAGCACTGCTCCGCGGCGGGAAAATCACCGCGTTCGTACCCGAATTCCTCCTGAAAGTACGGATGGTAGTGTAACGGCACGTAGTGGACTTGGACGCCGACGTTTCCCGCGTGCATCGCCCGGACGAATTCCCCGCGATCGCAGCCGAAACCGTCTACGATCTCGACGGCGTAGAGGTGGTACATCGGATCGGCCTCGGACGGATCTGGCGGTGTCCTGACCCCCTCGAGATCGGCGAATGCCTCGTCGTACCGCGCGACGATCTCGTCTCGACGCTTTTTGAATTCCTCAAGACGGTCTAGCTGTACCAGCCCGAGGGCGGCTTGCAGGTCCGTCACGTTGTAGTTATACCCCTCGCCCTCCACGACCTGGTACCACGGGTCGTCTTCGTGGCCCGGCGGATCGTAGTCCATGTCGAAGGAGCGGAGTCGCCGACAGCGTTCCGCGATTGTGTCGTCGTCCGTTACAACCATTCCGCCCTCCCCGGTGGTGAGGCTCTTTACCGGGTGGAAGCTGAACACCGCGAGATCACGTTGGGATCCGATGGGTTCCCCGCGCCAGGTACCACCGATCGCGTGGCAGGCGTCCCAGAGCACGGTGAGGTCGTGCTCGTCAGCAATTGCGAGGATATCGTCGATCGCCGCAGGATGGCCCCCGTAGTGCATCGGAATAACGGCGGATGTATCGTCTGTGACCCGCTCTCGGACGGCGTCGGGATCGAGCGTCCGCGTCTCGCGATCGACATCGGCAAACACAGGCGTCGCGTCGCAATACGTCGCTGCAAACGCAGTCGCTGCGAAGGTCAACGGCGTAGTGATGACCTCGTCACCGGCCTCCAAACCGATCGCACGCCCGGCGAGGTGTAGTGCAGTCGTGCCGGACGTCGTCGCGATCGCGTGCTCGACGCCGACGAGGTCGGCAACGCGCTCCTCGAAGGCGTCAACGGTCGGTCCGCGGGTGATGTAGTCGCCGTCCAGCGCCTCGACGACGGCGGTCTTCTCCCGTTCGCCGATGTCCTGACCGCCGTATCCGAGAACGTCTTCACGGATCGGCTCGCCCCCGTAGTGAGCGGGTACTTCACCAGTCACTGCCGATCCTCCTGCTCCAACAGCCACGAGCGAAGCTCGGAGATTCCCTCTTCCAGCGACACCCGCGGTTCCCAGCCCAGGACTTCCCTCGCTTTGGTGGGATCACATTGCAGCTTCGGCACCTCGCTCTGTGGGTGATGGTGCTCGACGTGTTCGATAGCAGCCTCCTCGCTCGCGATCCGTTCCGCGAGGTCGTTGATCGAAATGTCCTCCCCGGTGCCGGCGTCGAGCACCTCGCCGACGGCCTCGTCGCAAAAGGTCCCGTCGACGACGAAGCGGGCGCAGTCAGTCGCGTACAACAGGTCGCGGGTCTGGGTACCGTCACCGAAGATCTTCAGCGGCTCTCCCCGGATGTCACGGCTGGTGAAGATCGAGACGACGCCGCCGGCCATTCCGGTCTTCTGGAACGGCCCATACGTATTAAACGGTCGGAGGATCGTCACGGGGAGGTCGTAGCCGTGGTAGTACCCCTCCGCCAGGTCCTCTGCAGCGAGCTTCGATCCGGCGTAGGGTGACGCTGGCTTTACCGGATGCTCCTCCCCGATGCCCTCGCCCGCACCGGCCATGTCGTAGACCATACAGGTGCCGACGAGGCCGAGGCGTGTGTCGGTACGCCGACAGGCCTCGAGAACGGTCTGCGTTCCGACCACGTTGGCCTCGAAGTGGGACTGCGGATCGTCGAGGCTCTCCTGAACGTCGATCTCTGCAGCGAGGTGGATACAAGCGTCTACGCCTTCTTCGAACGCATCGGCCATTACGTTCTCGTCACGAACGTCGCCGACGATCAGGTTGAAGCGCTCGTCGTCCTCGAATGCTGCGACGTTCCGCTCGCTTCCGTTCGAGAGATCGTCGATACCGCGGACGCCGTACCCTCGGTCGAGTAGCTCCGCGACGACCCAACGGCCGATGAAGCCGGCCGCGCCAGTGACGACGACGGTGTTGCTCACGGGAGCACCTCACCATGGTTGGCCTCGAGAAGTTCGGCGATCTCGTCCTCATCGAGTTTTGGAGCGTGTTCCGAGGAGCAAGTGATGTCGGTGGCCTCTGCAAAGCCGTCGATCCCTCCGTGGGAGAGATAGCCGTTTCCGCCCGCCTCCGGCAAGATCGCGTAAAGCGACTCGTTCTCAAGGACTCGTTGTGCCTCTCGGTCGGTCATAATCTCCTCGTGGAACGTTTCGCCGGGACGCTTTCCTACTGTTTCGATGTCAATGTCCTCGGGCGATCTGTCGAACTTGGGGGCGTACTTCCGGCGCATCGCTTGCGCCAGATCTTCGATCCGTAACGCCGGCATCTTGTGGACGAATACCTCTCCCCCTTCGGTGTGTTCCATAGCGTTCATCACCAGCTCGGTGAGGTCGTCGTGAGTGAGGAAGAAACGTGTCATCCGGCGGTCCGTTAGCGTGATCGGACCGCCGTCCCTGATCTGTTCGAGGAACGTCGGAATTACAGAATGCGAGGAGTTGAGGACGTTTCCGAAGCGAACAGAGGCGAGCCGGAGATCAGACCGACCGCTGTGCTTGTTTCCCGCGGTAATGAGCTTCTCCCCCAGGAGCTTCGTAGTTCCCATCGTGTTCGCTGGATACGCCGCCTTGTCACTGCTCGTGAACACGAGCCTCTCTACAGACGCGTCGATGGCCGCGTCGACGACGTTCTGCAGGCCCAGTGAGTTCGTCTTTACTGCTTCAAAAGGATTGTACTCGCAGATGTCCACGTGTTTCATCGCCGCAGTGTGCACGACGAAGTCGATGTCCTCCATCGCGCGATCGAGTCGCTCCCTGTCGCGGACGTCGCCGGCGAGGAATCGAACCTGGGTGCTGTCGTAGCTTCGCTTGAGCGATGCGAGTCCTGGCTCGTTGTTGTCGAGAAGTCTGATGACCTCGGGATCGAATTCTAAGAATCTCGAAAGGATATGCTGGGCGACGGATCCAGCAGCCCCTGTAATCAGTACCTTTCTGCCATCGATCATGCTAGGACCGTGGCGAGGTCAACTGATTAATCTAATGATGGATCGCTGGCCAACGACTCACTCATTACGGAACCTACATCGCCTGGGCTGTGACGAGGCGCTTCGATTCGAGCGCCTGCGAACAGCGCGCAATCCACCCGCGTTGACGACTCCTCTCCACAACATAAGCCGTATATGCATCTCATCCCACGATGAGAAATATGCGGTTAGCGCAGACGTCCATCGTCTACTTTCTAACACGGGTCGGATCATCCGTGGTCGGATTCCTCGCGACAGTCTACTTCGCTCGCGTTCTCGGGTCTGAAGTCCTCGGCGTCTACTTTCTCGCGCTCGCACTCGTAGCCTGGCTGAAAATTGGCAGCAACGCCGGCATCACCGTCGCGATCACCAAGCGTGTGAGCGAGCGAAAAGACGTGAACGCCCACGTCCTCGCCGGACTCATCCTGACCACGTTTGCGTTCACAATGATCGCGTCGGGCGTGTTCCTGTTTCGCCACCAGGTCAACCAATACCTCGGTGAGCCGCTGTACCACCTCGTCATCCTTCTTCTCGGGGTCAGCGTCGCGTACGGGTACGTTGGCGCCGTGCTGCGCGGCGAGCGGCTCGTCCACGTCCAGGGACTGCTAGGGTTCGCCCAGACGATGGTCCGCTGTTCGTTCCAGGTCGCCGCCGTGTTCTTCGGCATGGGGCTCACCGGTCTCCTCCTTGGAGAGGCGGCGGCCTTCGCACTGATCGCTGTCGGGGGCGTTGGACTGCTCCTCACCTACTTCCGTCGGTCAGTATCGCTGGAGCTTCCCGAACGGAGACACTTCCGCAGTGTGATTGGGTACGCCCGGTACTCCTGGTTGGGTACGCTAAAGGGCCGGTCGTTTAACCTGATGGACACGATCGTGCTCGGCTTCTTCGTCTCACCAGGGCTGATCGGCATCTACTCGATCGCGTGGAACATCTCAAGCATCCTCGACCTCTTTGCGAAGTCGCTAAGCACCTCGCTGTTCCCCGAGATGAGCAAGCTCTCTAGTGACTCCGAGCTGGAGCAGGTTTCTGACCATCTGGGCAATGCACTCGCGTACGCCGGCCTCTTCATTATCCCCGGGTTCGTCGGCGCGATCGTCGTCGGAGAAGGCGTCCTGAACCTCTACGGAGAGGAATTTCGCGAGGGTTACTACGTCCTCGTGATCCTCGTAGCAGCGACGCTCGTCCATAGCTATCACAAGCAGTTCGTCACTACGATCGATGCGCTAGATCGGCCAGAGATCACGTTCCGCGTCAACGCGTTCTTCGTAATCACCAATATCGGACTCAACCTCGTGCTCGTCTACTTCTTCGGGTGGATCGGTGCGGCAGTCGCGACGTTCGTCTCCGTCTTCCTTTCGCTGGTCTACGCCTACCGATCGCTCTCGAGCATCCTCGCATTCACAGTTCCAGTCCGTGAAATCGGTCGCGAGGTCGTCGCTGCGGTGGCAATGGGCGGGATGGTCTACACGGTCGTTCTTGTGTTGCAATCCCAGGGGGTGAACACGCTCCGGTTCCTACCAGTCCTCACCGCTGTCGGTATTGGTGCCGGGTCGTACTTCGGGATCCTCTTCCTGCTTTCTGGGAAGTTTCGGGACATGGTGTCGAGCAACCTGCCCGTCGACGTCCGGATCTAGACGGGGAATTTGGAGCATCATTGATACGCGGACGTCGATCGGGCTGATTCCGGCGACGGGGAACAGCAGAACTGATTTGGCCCCGGCAGGTGATCCCTGCCCATGGGCCTGACGACAGTCTTTCTCGGCGCGAAACAGAGCGCCAAGCGCGTTCTCGAGCGGAGTGCGATCGAGCCGGACCTCGTGATCTCCTTCTCCGAGGAGCACTACGACACAGCCGATGGAGCTACGTACGACGAACTGGGCGATCGGTGGTTTCCGGTGGAGTCGATCAACAGCGATCGGTGCAAAGACCGCCTCCGCGAACTCGAACCGGACGTGATCTTTGCGGTATCCTGGCCCGAGCTCCTCGACCCGGAGGTCCTCGAGATTCCAGGCCAAGGCTGCGTCGGTCGGCACATCTCCCTGCTCCCCAAGCGACGAGGTCGCGCGCCCGTAGCGTGGGCTATCCTCCAGAACCTCGAAAGGACTGGCGTGACGCTGTTCTGGCTCGACGAGGGTGTCGACACGGGCGACATCATCGAGCAGCGATCGTTCCCCATCACGCACGACGACGACGCCAGCACCGTATACGAGAAGGCCTCGGACACGACGGTCGAGCTGCTCGATCACGTACTCGAGTTGTTCGAGGCCGGCGAGTTCCCCCGCCGACCCCAGGACGAATCCGAGGCGACGTTCACTCATCCCCGTCGCCCGGACATGGGCCTCATCGACTGGACGAACTCCGCTCAGCGCCTCTATCACTTCGTGCGGGCCCAGACGAAACCCTACCCGGGTGCGTTCACCTACCACCGGATGGACAAGGTGACGGTGTGGGCCTCGGAGGTCTACCATGACACGGCGACGGAAGCCGATCCTGGCCGAATCCTCAAGCGAGTCGAGGATGACGTCTACCGTGTGCAGACGGGTGAAGGGATCCTCGACGCCGAGGTCGAGAACCACGACGGCCGACACCCGATAGAGGTCGGGAGCGTCTTCGGCTGTGAAGGGGGCCGCTACGATGAGTAGGACGGTCGTGGCGTACGTCGCCCACGTCGACGACGAAATTCTCGGCGCCGGGGGCCTGCTTGCGCGGGCCGCCGACGCCGGCCACGAAATCCACGTCGTCTATGGCACGACCGGTTACATCTCACAGCGCGATGTCGACACACAAGCCTTCGCGAAGGAGGCGGCGTCGATCCTCGGTATCGATCCCGACAACCTCCATCACCTCGGCTTCGAGAGTGGCCGATTCGACGACCCGAGCATCTGGGAGTTCAACGACCGATTCTACGACCTCGAACTTGAGCCCGATCTCCTGCTCACACACGACCCTGACGATTTCCACCCAGACCACGCGAAGATCCACCAGTCGGCGCGAACCGTTGGTCGGTCGATCGACCGGCAGGTCAGACTCGCCACGATGGAGATCCTCTCCTCATCGGAGTACGGGGACCCGCCATTCGCACCGAACTATTTCGTCGATATTTCGACCAGCATCGACCGGAAGGTCGAGGCCATGGCAGCTGTCGAATCCGAGCTGCGAGATTGGCCGCACCCCCGTTCGCGGAACGGGATCGAGGTCAAGGCCCAGCAGCGGGGAATGGAAGTCGGACTCGAATATGCCGAGGCGTATCGGGTTCACCGGTGGTTCGAGTGGGATGAACCGCTATTCGACTAAGCTTCCTACAGTGAAAAGGGGATAGTCGGCTACTGAGATTAATTCTGGGCCGACTTCTACTCGGTGGACGATGGCTTAGATATCCCCCGTCTGCTTGTTACTCCATATATCCCAACTCCTGCAACCTGTCTTCGACGACCGTTCCAGCGGCGCTCTTAGAACTCTCTCGCCTCAGCGGCTCGCGCTCACCTGCGCCGCTGTCCACCAAGACGGTTTCCAATACCTCCCCATCCATATCCCTCGGCCTCCCAACCCCGAAGCCTGCCAACACACTCGGCGCAATATCCGTAATCGAGATCTCGTCCATCCCACCGACCGACTCGAAATCCGGCCCCTTCGCCACGAAGATCCCCGTCATCGTGTTCTCCGCCGCCCACCGATCCGGCGCCGCCTGCACCTCCCCGCCACCGATGCCGTCGTTGACGTGCACCCCGGGACGCATCTCCAGAACGATCTCCGGCCCGTCCCCAACGTACGCCCCGGAGTACACGTCCTCCCCGCGATGCACCGCGGTAAACAACGCCTCTCCGTCCTCGTCGGTCACCGCCTCCAGCTCCGCGATCAACTCCTCCCGAACCCCCTCACTAACGTCCGGCGCCAGGTAGATCGGCCCCTGCCCGCTCGCCACGGCCTGCGTCCGCTCCAGATCGATCTTCTCGAGCTTCCGCTCGCGTTTCACCCCGCCGCTCTGTGGCACCAGCTGCTGGATCCGCTCGGGTACGACCCGCGCCAGCACGTCCACGAGATTGGCCCGCTTGGCGACCGCCAGCGCGTTCTCCCTCGTCAGCCCCAGCGGCTGGAGGTAGTCCTCCAGCGTCCGCTCCTGGACCTGATACCCATTCTCAGCCAGCCACTCGTTGACGTAGAACTCCGTGGTCGTCTCGATCGACCCGTGATCGGACATCACGACCAGGTTCGTGTCCTCGAGGTCGTCCAGCCGCCCGAGCCACTCGTCGACCAGCCGCCAGGCCCGCAGCGTCGGCTCCTCGTCCCAGAAGAAGTGATGGAGGACGT
>CAYLJD010000100.1:0-8106 GCA_964383875.1 uncultured Halobacteriales archaeon | reverse complement strand
GGGGACAGCTCGATCTTCAGTCGAGTGCTCTCCCAGTCTGAGCTAAGGCGGCGAGCAGCACACGGACGGTCGGTGACGGAGGAAAAAAGAATTGTGGTCTGCCTGAATTCCCCAGTCAGTTTCTCTCCGGGCCGTTTTCTGGTGCGAGTACTGGCGGGCAGACTCCCTGTGAGTCCGGATCGACTGCACCCCCATCCATTTCCCATATCGATGCCCGGAGTCCACGCCGCCATTCTACCAATCGGAGAGAAGACTCACGCTCCGGACCGACTAGCCCCTGTCCCGCCGATCCATGTACCACAATCCGACGGAGACGACACCAGTTGCCACGAGCGCGATCCCAACGATACGTGACAACCCAAGGACCCTGCGTGCCCCGGCGACGTTCGCGTACCGGAGACCCATGCACGCCACGACGGCGTAGCCGAAGGCGGCATACCCGCCCAACGCGGCACCGACTGGGGTGTCGAACCGATCGACGACCGCGAGGGTCCCGCCGATCGCGACCACGCCGGCGAGCAACCCGGCAGGGAGACCGATGATGGCCGAGAATTCGATCGGGCCGTCGAGTAGCGCGGTCACGAGGACGCTGACGAGAATGGTCGTCGTCACACCCGTCCCGAGAACAGTGAGCGCACGTCGTCCGTTCACAGCCGGACGTTGGACCTCACACCCCAAAAACTGTGCAGCCCTACCCCAGGATGTACCGCATCCACGGATAGCGCTCGACGAGCGGCTGCCCGCCGACCTCGAACTGTTCGATGTACGCGTCGAGGCCGAGGATCCGGCCGGCGCCGAAGGCCGCCACAGAGAGGAAGACGAGCATGTAGGCGAAGTCGCCGTTGATGTACCCGTGCCCGACGTCCCAGTTCCCGAGATAGAACATCAGCATCATGAACGCGCCCCAGAACGACGCGAGGCGAGTCAGCGCGCCGACCAACAACCCGAGGCCGATCAGGACTTCGCCCCACGGGACGGCCAGGTTGACGAAGTCGACGAACGCCGGCGAAGTCCCCATCGAGACGAAGAGATCGGCGGCCGGACTGCCGTTGTTCGGCACGGCCCCCGTGAGATAGCCTGCGGCGTCAAAATTCCCAGAGAGCACTTTGTCGATCCCACTCTGGAAGAACGCCAGTCCCATCATTAGCCGGAGCGCGAGGATGAACCAGACACTCAGCGTGTGCAACTGGCCCGTCACCGTGAACCCGGCGATCGTACTCTCCAATTTGACCTCTGGTGATGCCATTACAGGTCAATTCCTCGGGAAGATTGCGCATAAAGGTGTCCACATTTCCAGGATGTTCAGAAACCGACAGACGGGGGATGGGGGTCACGGTACGAGTGGGGGAATCGAGCCGGCCGGTGGGAGCACAGCGGTCCCGAGAGAGTCCTGTCGTCAGGAACGAGCGCATCCGAGCACTCGCTCACGTGTCCCGGTTCGCTCTCAGTCGGGCACCCCGGGATGGTCTAGTAGAAGTCCCACTCGTCGTCATCGTTGCCCCGAACAACACCGTCGGCATCGCCCTCCTGTTCGTCTGTCGGCCACTCGATGCCGCCCCCACGCAGGTACCTGAACGCGTAGCCGGCGAGGGCCAGTAGCATAAGCAACAGCAGCCCCATGGCGGCGATAGCGGCTGCCTGGCCCACGGACTCGAGCAGCCCACCGCCCAGTTGTAACAGCGCCACCTCCATACGTCCCTCTCGGGGCGCTCCCTCAAGTGTCGTTCGCCGTCTCGGCGACGAACTCGCCCTTGGGCCATCACGGTCACGTTTGCACTTCGGGCGGCGCCGTTCGCTCGCTGTGGACCCAGGTGCGTGTCGGCCCACCGACGCCCACCGCGGCGACGAGGATCCACACCGCAGCGCCGGCCAGGACGGGGAGTACGAGCCAACTGACGCCGCTGAGGAGGGCGCCGGCGACGAGGCCGCTTCGCGCCCCACGACCGCGATACAGGTCAGTGAGCAGGGTCCCGACGACCAGGTATCCGAGACTGCTCAGGACCAACACCCCGCCGACAATGATGGCGAGAGCCAGATAGCCGACCGGTGTGTCTGCGACGCCGGCCCGAGCCATGAGGTCGTTCGCGTAAAACCCGAAAAACAGGACCAGGATGTAGGCGAACAACCCGTATACCACGGCGATTGCCGGTCGATCCATGGTGTCGTCGACGGCCCGGTCGACGAAGCCCCCGTGCCGTCCGAGGAGTCCGACGCCCACGAGCGCGACGAGCACAGCCGAGACGAGCGCCTTCACGTGGGGCGGTGAGTCTGCCACGGCGATCGGATCGATCGGCTGGGCACCGGCGACGGTCGGGACCGTGGCGAGACTGGTGGCGAGGACGAGTGCCGTGATCCCCCCGCGGCCGGCTCGCTGGCGCATACCGAAGCGGACAGACCCGGCGCGGGAAAAGCTGTCGCTGGGTGTGGACTCGGACGTTCGCGGTCGCCACCGTCCCCGCCGACGAGACGTTTATCCTCGCGGGTCGACTAGGCTCGTTGGTGTCTGGGACGCTGTCGACCGTGTACCGGGGGTGTCGGTGGGCCATTGGGCGAATCATCGCCCCGTTTCGGGTTCGTGAGGGGCCGAACAAGTTCAATCTCTCCAGCGTCGAGACGGCGACGACCACGTACAATCGGTCGGTTGGGTGGGGAAACCGCCCACCAGCAACCCTCGAGTGTCCACGGTGCGACAACGACATCCGCCAAACGACGGCTCACGACGACATCGACTGTCCGCGGTGCGTCGCCGAGTTCGAATACCACGAGTTCGGGGATCTGTCCCTGAAGTACATGGAGTGCCCGGTGTGTCAGAGTCGCATGCTGCACGGCCAGCGCCACCCCGAGCGGTTCGACCTCCCGGAGTGGGCGACCTGCGACGTGTGTCGGTACCACTGGGAGTTCGAGCACTCGTACTGAGGGCAAGTCTCGACGAGATGGGGAAACCTATTCGGCACTCGGCCGATTCCACCAGCGTGGACAGGCAATGGCGGATCGATTCTCGACCGTGTTGGCCGTGCTGGTGGTGGTGCTCTTCGGCGTGGCCCTGTACGCATTGGCCGACGGGCAGCTGACTGTGGCGGGACTCAGTTTTCTGAGTGCGAGTATCACGATCTACCTGCGAGAAACGCGACTGCAGGATGACGACGAGACGTAACGACGGAGGACAACAGGTCGCTCATGTCCGCCCGGAACGCAGACAGTCGGGACGCGGGTGTCGGTCCCCCGCGTCGTCACGGTGATCCGGACCGCGGTTCGTGGCCGGCTGACCGGCGCTCGATCGGTCCCCGGTCCGTCACTCGTTTTGGGGCACTCGGGTGGTGAGGACAGGGATCGTTGACGTCCGAACGACTTTGTCGGACGTCCCACCCAGAACCGCCCGGAAGCGGCCCTGGTAGGCACTGCCGAGGACGATGGCGTCCATCCCCTCCTCCTCGGCGTAGTCGACGATTTCCTCGGCGGGCGCCCCGGATCTGATCGCCGTCGTGCAGTCCACGCCCGCGCCAGTTGCCTCCTCGCAGAGTTCCTGGGTGACCTCCTCGCCGTAGGCGCGGTACTCCTCCCGGATTTCTTCCTCGTCGTCCCTGACGTAGACCGTCCTGGGTGCGCCGGGCAGGTCGATCACGTAGAGTGCGTGGACGCTCGCCCCCAGATTGGCCGCGAGCTCGATGCCGTGTTCGGCGCCCCGCCGGGCCTCGTTGCTCCCGTCGAACGGGATCAGAATGGTGTCGTACATGCCTGGAACCCTGTGTCCATTCTCCTATCGGTTCCATATAACTTTGGGAGTCGTGACTGGACGGCTCGCCACGGAGGCGAGGGCCGACGAAAACACCGCCGACACGGCACAATCCCCGGAAATAGAGGTGCCTCGGGAACGATGGTTCACCGTACCAGGTCCCAACGCAAACAATAGTTGATAGGAATGTTATGCTTTGTGTTGCGCCGTCCCTGCAGGTGTATCGGTGCTCGCTGGCGCCGCCGGCTCTCACTCGGACGTGTCCGGCACCCCATCCGGATCCTCGACGGTCACGTCGTCGCCCACGACGGACCGGCCGAGCATGCGGCCACCAATGATGGTGGGACTGATCACCTCGTCAGCGCCCACCCCGTAGAGTTTGTCCACGTGTTTCCGGTCGGTGGCAGCGGCGACGATCCGGACATCCGGATTCTCCTGACGCGCGGCCAACACCGCAAGGACGTCACGGGCATCGTCCTCTGTGGCGACAACAACTCCGTCAGCGACCTCGAGACGGGCGTCCCGAAGCGCCTCGGTATCGGTCGGGTCAGCAGTGAGGACGTTCACGTCGGCGTCACGCAGGTCCGCCGCGGTCTCCATGTCCGTCGTCACCACGACGACGTCACTCGTCGCCGCGAGTTCGTCCAAGAGCGGTTCCGTAATCTCGCCGTGGCCCAGGACCACCACGTGGTCCTCGAGCAGTGTGAGTTCTGAGGCGCTCATGTTTCCGAAGGCGCTCGAAATCCGCGATTCGATGGCCGGGATCAACAGCGACCCCGACGCGATGGTGAACGTGCCGGTCCCGAGCACGATGACCGACAGCGCGAACAGCTTCGTCAACTGGGTCGTGGGCGTCGCGTCCCCGTACCCGACGGTCGTTCCGGTGACGATGATGTAGTAGAACGCGTCCGTCACCGTCTCGATGCCCACGAACTCCTCGCGCAGCACGAACGCCCCGACCGTCCCGTAGATCTGGGCGCCGACGAATGCTGCCAGCGCGGCCGTCTGAAAGCCGGAGAGATCGACCGATTGATCGAACTGGTCGCGGTTCCGGACGACGAGTGGCAGCGCGAGGAGACACACCAAGAGCAACGGAAGATCGGTCGCGTCGGCGGTCAACAGCGGCAGGACAGCCACCAGCGGCAGGGCGACCATGACGGCGTACCAGGCCAGCCGCATGCGGCGCTGGAGGCCGACCGTCAGCCCCGCGAGCAGAAAGGCCATAAAGACGCCGTAGAGCCTGACCAGGCTACTCGCGCCCGGGAACACGCCACCGAGTGGCCCGTCGAGTGTCACCATCGACTGGCTGAGATGCGAGAGGCCCGTGACGAACGACAGCACGGCCACAGCGGCCAGGAGAAGGACTGTCGTCTTCGCGCCGGAGAACGCCCGCCAGTCGACGAGTCGGACCGGCTCGGCGTGGTCGAACAGCTTCTCTAGGGCCGAGTCCGACCGTTCACGGGCGTCGCGTGCCACCCGCGCCGGTAGGACGCATCAACATAAAAACGTGTGCCGGCCCGCATCGACGGGACTGCGGGTGAGGGGGCGGTGCCTGCCACCCCACACCCATCGACTGGGGTGTGACGCGACCAGTCACGTCGACGACACGCCTAAGGTGTGTGGCCAGAAACCGTGGCCCATGGCTGTGGAGGGTGACAGTGCCGTGGAGCGGCTCCTTCGGAAGGCACTCGTCCCGATCTGTGTACTCTCCGGGACGCTCGTCGTCTCCGGGTTTTTCTTTCCAACCTTCGTCGGCACCGTCGTGTCTGGGCAGGGGTGGCTGATCGTCTCGCTGCTGTTTTTCGGCACCGGGCTCTCCTACCTGGCCCTTCTCCCGATCGAGACACTCGAGACAGACGAGGAAGCCCAACGGCGGCGGACGACCAGGTACCTCATGCGCATCCGGCACGGACACCTCCGTCGGATTCTCGAACCGTTCCTCAAGCGACAGGACCCGATGACGTTCGGCGTTCCGGTCGCCGTCCTCGCGGTGTTCCTCCTGGTCCGCCTCGTCGCTCCCGACGCGACCGTCGCCGCCATCGGCGTCCTGAAGACGGTCGCCTTTTCGGACCTCGGATGGGTGTTCCTGGGCGTCGTCCTCCTCGCCGTCGCGTTCTGTGCGGCCCTCCTCGTCGCCCCCTGGGGCTCGATTCGACTCGGGGGGCCGGACGCTGAGCCCACGTACACGTACCCGACCTACTTTGCCCTGTTCTTCACGGCCGGCATCGCGGCCGGGATCGTGTTCTGGGGGCCGGCGGAGGCGATCTTTCACTACCAGACGCCCCCACCGTATTTCGGCGCCGCCCCACAGTCGGGTGCCGCCGTCGTCGACGCGCTCGCCTACGCGCTGTTCCACTGGGGGGTCTCCGCCTGGAGCCCCTACCTCGTCATCGGCCTCCCCATCGCCTACTTCGTCTACGATCGCGACGCACCGCTCAGAGTGTCGACGCTGCTGACCCCGATTCTCGGTGTGGACGGGCTCAACTCCCGGACCGGCAAGTTCGTCGACGTGCTTGCCATCTTCGCCACGATCGGCGGCGTCGGCACCTCCGTCGCGTTCGTCAGCCAGCAGTTCCTGACGGGCATCGATTTCCAGTGGGACGTCACGTATGGCGTGCTCGGCCCGGTCGTGCTCGTCGCTGGCCTCACCGTCATCTACGTCATCACCGCCGAATCGGGCGTCCACCGCGGTATCCGCCGGATTGCCGGCGTCACGATCGGCCTCTTTGCCCTCTTTACGCTGTTGCTGCTCGCGCTCGGCCCGCGAGGATTCGTCGTCGAGCAGGGTGGCGCGGCCATCGGGCGCTACCTCACGCACTTCCTGCCGATGAGCCTCTTTGGCGCTGGCCAGTGGGTTGCCGACTGGACCGTCTGGAACTGGTCGTGGTGGTTCTCGTGGGCCCCCTTCGCCGGGCTCTTCCTGGCCGCCCTCTCGAAGGGCCGGACCGTTCGCACCGTCGTTCTCACCGCGGTCGTGGCCACGTCGCTCGCGACGATGGTCTGGTTCCTCGTGATGGGTGGCACGACACTCGCGCTCCAGCACACTGGGACCGCAGACATCCTCGGGGCCATCGCCGCCTTCGACGGGTCCGAGGCCGTCGCGGGCTTTCCGGTCTTTGACGCCCTCCCCATGAGCCAGCTCCTGATGTTCCTGTTCCTGGCGCTCATCGTCGTCTTCATCACGACGTCGGCAGCCGTCTCGACACTCGTGGTGGCGATCCTCGCGACGAAACACGGCCGTGCCCCGACGACCGGCGCCGTGGTCTTCTGGGGCGTCCTCCAGGGTGCCGTGGCCACGGCCGTGCTCGTCCTCGGTGGCGGCCAGTCCCTCCAGGATGTCGCAGTCCTCACAGGCGGTCCGTTCGCCATCATCGCGCTCGTCGCGCTCGCCGGGTTGGTGTGGACGTTCTACCACGAGGAGCGGGGCCACCGGTCTCTCCCAGGCCAGGCCCGGGCCGCCCTCGACGCGCGCGACATCACCCTCCTGCCGGAGCGGCCGGATCTCCGTGACGACGACCGGGAGTGAGTGGGCGGTTAGAACAGGCCGTGAACCGTGCCGTCGTCGTCGAGATCCATGTTCGCGGCGGCGGGCTCGGCCGGAAGGCCGGGCAGCGTCAACACGTCACCGGTGAGGACGACGAGAAAGCCGGCGCCAGCCGACGGATAGACCTCCTTGACCTCGAGGGTCCAGTCCGTCGGCGCGCCCTTCAGGCTGGGGTCGTCGCTGAGTGAGTGGAACGTCTTCGACATGCAGATCGGCACGTCGTCGAATCCCAGCGTCTCCATGCGCTGGATGTCGTCCTCGGCGTCGCCGTGGTACTTGACGCCGTCGGCGCCGTAGATCTCGGTGGCGACGCTCTCGATTTTGGCCTTGATCGACTGGTCGAGGTCGTAGAGCGGCTCGAACGTGGCGTCGGTCTCGGCGGCGTCGGCGAGGGCAGACGCGAGTTCGGCTCCACCCTCGCCGCCGTCGGTGAACACCGTCGACTCTGCCGCGCCGACGCCGAGGTCGTCCGTGCAGTGCTCGAGGACAGCGTCGACCTCGGCGTCGGCGTCACCGGGGAACCGGTTGACGGCGACGATAACCGGGACGCCGAACTGCTGGAGGTTTCGCACGTGCTTGTCCAGGTTTGCAAACCCACGGCGGACAGCGTCCACGTCTTCGGCCTCGAGGGCGTCCAGGTCCGGCGGCCACATGTCCATCCCGTGGTACTTGAGCGCCCGGACCGACGCGACGATGGTGATCGCGTCGGGCGCCATCTCGCCGAACCGGCAGACGATGTTCATGAACTTCTCGGCGCCCAGATCCGAGCCGAAACCCGCCTCGGTGATGACGTACTCCGAGAGGTGTCTGGCGACCTCGTCGGCGATGA
>CAYLJD010000099.1:3166-8199 GCA_964383875.1 uncultured Halobacteriales archaeon | reverse complement strand
GTCGATGTGGAAGACGTAGTCGCCGAGCCGCTCGCCGCTGGGCCGGGACTCGACGCGGGTCAGGTTGACGTCGCGGTCGGCGAACGGTTCGAGCAACTCCAGCAGCAAGCCCGGATAGTCGACATTGGGATAGACGATGAACGAGGACTTGCTGCCGGCCTCGGTGCGTTCACTCACCGGCGCGACCACCAGAAAGCGCGTCGCGTTGGATGTCCGGTCCTGGATGTCTTCCGCGAGCACGATTAGCGAGTCGTCCTTGTCGGCGTTGGCCGGGTGGCCGATCGCCGCGACCGAGGAGTCGTCACGGGCGCGCTGGACGCCGCGGGCCGTGCTGGCGACAGCCTCGAGTGTCGCGTCCGGGTAGTGGGCCTCGACGTAGTCGCGACACTGGGCCAGTGCCTGGGCGTGACTGGCAACCGTCTCGAAGGACTCGCCCTGCGCCAGGAGCGCGTGCCGGATCGGCGTGACGATCTCCCGGACGACCGCGACGTCGAACTCGGCGAACGCGTCGAGGGATTCCGTGACGCTCCCCTCGATGCTGTTTTCGACGGGAACGACGCCGCGGTCGTAGTCGCCGTCGGCAACCGCTTCGATGATCGCGGTCACCGACTCGATGAACTCGATCTCGTCGTCGTCGGCGATGGCGCCGGCGGCCCGGTGTGAGTAGGTGCCAGCGGGCCCCAGCGTGAGGACAGCCATGTGGGCCGGGTATGCGAGCGCCCGGCAAAAGGCCCGCGGTCCCTTTCGCTGGCGTTCGTTCTCCGTGGAACGGGAGACGGTGCGTGCGTGTCTCGAGCGGCGTTCGAGCGTCCAGCGCGAGCTATCCGTGGAACTGGTGGTACTGCATCCCTTTGTGTTTGAGCTCGTTGCGCTTTCGCTCGAGGAACGCGTAGACAGAGCCGTGGGGCGCCCCGTCGAGAATCATCTCGGCGGCCTCGCGGACGGCCGCGACTTGCTCGGGCCCGCCGATGACGCCGACCGTCGAGCCGTAGATGGCCACCGAGGCCCCAGTGAGTTCCTCCATCAGCTCGCGGGTGCGGCCGTCTTCCCCGATGAGCCGGCCTTTGTGGCGCCGGAGGTCGTTCTGGTTCCGGCTGGCGGCGTCGATGTCGATGATGTCCAGGAGCATCATGTCCGTCTCGAGCAGCCGGAAGGCGTCCTCGGGGGCGAAGCCGCGGCCGATGGCCTTGACGATGTCCGGCCCCTTCAGCGCGACGACCGGATCGCCGGTCTTCTCGATGCGTACCGAACCGGTCTCGCTGTCGATGTCCAGCCGCACCTCCGCGCGCTCTTCGATCTCGCGCATCGTCTCGCCCCCTGCCCCGATGAGCACGCCGACGCGGTCCTGCGGAATCTTCACGTGCTGCATAAGTAGCGCTGCGTAGGCGCCTCGGCGTGTAAAGTGCTTCGTCGTGGTTGCTGTGGGAGATTCAGCGTGCGGTAGGTGTTTTACTCGGCGAGGCGCGTCATGTACAGCCAGACGCCGAGGGCTGCGGCGAGAACGAGGACAATTCCAGCCGGGAGGACTGGGAAGCCGCCCCCACCGCCATTGGCGTCGGATGCGTTTGCGGGTTCCTGGGCCTCGATACTCGCGTTGGCAGCCGTCTCGACGTCGACGGATTCGTCAGCGGCGGAGATGTTGACTTCGCCGACGAAGACGTCGTTCACCTGGACTTCGTAGAGGCCGGGTTGGCCGAACGTCCGCTCGAAGTTGACAGCCACGGTACCGCCGTCAGGAACCGTCCGCTCCGTCTGATCGACAGTGTCGTCGTTCAGCAGGAGTTCGGCCTCGTAGACGCCATCGGTCCCGCCGGTATTCGTCACGAACACCTGGATCGTTACTTCCTCTTCTGTTGTCGCAGCCTGGACGCTCACCTGGGTGTCCGTGACGTTCAGGCGCGGTCGCTTCGCCGCGGCCGTCCACTCGGAGAGGCCGTCGGCCGTCGTCTGGAGAATGGCGGCTCCATCGTCCATGCCGACGACTTGGGTGGGCTGCTCGCTCCAGCTGTCACCGTCGTAGCGGTACATACTGACGTCTTCGGGGCTCGAGTCCATCGCCTCGAGACTCTGTTCGCTCACGCGGTAGGTCATCGAGGCCTGGTCGATTTCAGTATTTGGCAGCGAGTGCTCCACGCTGAGGTACGAGACTGGCGTCGTGCCGTCGCCGAGGTTGAACTCGGGGGAGCTGTCGAGCGGCTCCGGACTCTCGGTGATCTCGAGCGAGAACGTGGCGTCGGAGGCGGGGGTGATAGAGACACTCGTCAGCTGGGCGGGCGCGGTGTCGGGGTCGACGTCAGCCTCTGCGTCACTGGAGACCTGCATCTCGACAGGCTCCCCGCCTTGCGCGTTTTGAACGGTAGCTTGGACCTGGGTCTGGCCGTTTTCCTGAGTCGTCTGGACGGCGGCGGTCGTCTCACCGCTCTCGCCCTGATCCTCTTGGTCTTGATCTCCCTCCTGCTCTTGGTCGCTCTCTTGATCCTCTCCTTCCTGCTCACCTTCGACCGATTCACCCTCGGATTCCCCGCCGCCATCGACGGCGACGTCTGGCGCGTCGAAGTCAACGACGGAGCTTCCGTTGCTGGTAGTGTTTTGTTCGCTGGACGTCTCGGGTATCTCGATTTGGGCGATTCCCTGTGCGGGCCGAGAACTTTGGCTCGTTGCGGTCAGGGCGACGGAATAGGTCCCAGGATCAGTGTTCGATGGCGGGGTAATACTCGGGGAGACAGTTGTGCTGCTCCCTCCATCGATCGATTCGGAATCGGGGACTTGGCACTCCCACCCCGAGGGACAATCCAGTGAATAGCTCACCGATTGGGCGGTTTCAGCGACATTTTCGACATTAAACGATGGGGTCGCGGTGGTGCCATTGAGTTCGATAGCACCACCCCCGGTGACACTAAGGCTGGATCTGACGAAGCTTTCGATGGCCTGGATCTGCCACGTTTCACTCGCATCGAGTGTCGATGTGGCCCACTCTAGAGCAAATCCGTTATCGTGATGGCTGGGATTGACAGAATTATTTAATGAGCCGCTTTCGACATCTGAAATAACTTTGGAGTATCTCGCACTCCGGTATCCTGCTGGGTCTGTAATTCCCTGGAAGACAAGGGTATGCCGGGTCCCATCGAGAGTCTTCTCGACCCCCACCGTGTTCGTATCCGGGTTCCACGTCCCATTTCCGTCATCATCACCCGCCAGATAGGTGTCCTCGCCACGCAGGAAGTGCACGTTCGAGAGACTGGTACTTCCTGTATTAGTGATGCCCCACTCGAGATCGTAGAACTGTGCCGTCTGGTCTGTGTACCTGATCCGCTGTTCGATCTGGATGTCTCCAATGTTCCAGACGGTCGTTACCGTGTCTCCCGATCGAGACTGGCTTGTCGGTTCGACGTATTGGGTTAGACTTCCCCAAAATCCGCTTGGATCATCTTGATCATTGTAGTAGCCTAGGCTATACAACTCGCTATCGACATTCAACACGGCACCACCGTAGGTGTAATATTGCCTCATCCACCCGGTGCCATTGTAGCGCTCCACGTGAATCAGACCATCGGCCACGAATATCTTCAGCGCTCCCTGCTCAGCTTGCCCGCCGAGGATGTGACACGAACTGGCAGGATCGCTGCCTCCCCACACGGGGAATTCCTGAGCGAGCTCTGTTTGACATGCCTCCTGGTTTGCGGCCGTGGCAGCCCCTGGCATGAGAATTAACGCGGGTACCACGATCGAGAGAACCACCACAACGCTCGCTGCGAGTGCCGATAATTTGTGGTCTGTAGTTATCGGCCGCTCTCGGTAGCGCTTTCCTCCTTTCGGTAGCTTCCGTAGACGCCTGTTATTGGATTCGATATCACACATATCCGAAAGAGACACAGTTGTTCCCCAAATGTTCATGCGACCGGGGATGGATCCTTCTCTTACATAATTCTGATGGCCTACTGCCAACCTCTCAAGGATTCGTTTCCGCACCGGAAACGTCGGTTATCCGGGAATCGTCACTCGCTAATCCGCGTCAGGTATCCCCACACTCCAAGACCGGCAACGAAGACGAGCACGAGGCCCAGGGGAAGAACAGGGAGCGATTTCCCACCGGCCTCGGGAGTCTCGTCCGCAACCTGCCTGTCGGCCGCTTCCACCGCCTGCAACTGCCCGTCATCGCCACTCGCCGTCTCCACGTCGACGGATTCCTCGACAGCCGAGATGTTGACCTCGCCAACGAAGACATCGTTCACTTGCACTTCGTAGAGACCGGGCTGATCGAAGGTCCGCTCGAAATTCAGCGCGACCGTCCCACCGTCGGGGACGGTCCGCTCGACGCGGTCGACGGTTTCGTCGTTCAACAGGAGTTCGGCATCGTAGACACCGTCCGTGCCGCCGGTATTGGCGACGAATACCTGGATCGTGATTTCCTCGTCGGTTGTCGCCGCCTGCACGTCCACGGCGGTGTCAGTCACGTTGAACCGCGGACGTTTCGCTGCCGCTGTCCATTCAGACAGTCCCTCGGCCGTCGTCTGGAGAATAGCGTCGCCATCCTCCATCTCGACGACCTGCGTCGGGTGTTCGTTCCAGCTCTCACCGTCGTGTCGGTACAGACTGACGTCCTCCGGACTGGAATCCATTGCCTCGAGACTTTCCGAGTCGACCCGGTAAGTGATCGCCACCTCCTCGATGTTTGCGTTCCCGATGGAGTGCTCGACGCTCATGTACGAAAGCGGCGTCGTCCCGTCGCCGGGTTCGAAGTCTGGCGAGGTGTCGAGCGGCTCCGGACTTTCGACCAGGTCGAGAGTGAACGAGGTGTCGACGGCGGGCGTCACGGAGAGACCAGTCAACTCGGCAGCGTCGGGGTCGGCCTCGGTAGATACCTCGACGTCGACGGGAGACTCGGCTGCAGCGTTCCTGACCGTTCCTTCCACTTGAGTTTGCCCGCCCTCGTGGCTCGTCTGTACTGCTGCGACTGTGTCTCGGCCTTCACCTCGATCCTCCGGCGGCCCTCGTTCTTGATCCTGTCCAGGGGGTCCTTCACCCTCACCGGG
>CAYLJD010000099.1:0-3066 GCA_964383875.1 uncultured Halobacteriales archaeon | reverse complement strand
TCACCGGGACCGCCCGGACCTTCACCGGGACCGCCCGGACCTTCACTGGGGCCGCCTCCATTGGGGCCACCCCCTTGACCATCATTGCCTTGTCCTGGGTCGTCAGGAGGACCTGGTTGTGCGATCTCAACACCACTATCTGCAAGAGACACGCCGATGTCAAATGTAGAACTCAGATTCGACTCAACGTCACCAGTTTCCGCCATCGACGCAGTTGCCACTGGCGAGGCGACAAACGCGAGTAGGCCGATGGAGAGAACGACGCCGACGCTCGCCACCGTTGCCGACAGCGCACGGTCGCCCGTCATTGGCTCACGCTCCCCGACGCGATATCGGATTGAATCGCGCGGTCCGGTGGGATGCCACCGCGATTCGCGTTCCCCGTATTCTGGCTGCACATCCGAAAGCCCCCGATTCCATCCCTGATAGCAACCACTTCCACTCACATAGCTCTGTTGGCTGGTATTGCGTGGCTGATCCAATCCAGTGTCGATAATCCGCCGTTCCGACGACGGCACCGGCACCGCTCCTCGACATGCCGCTCAGTGTCACTCTCCGCCCCGCGACAGGTAGAACCAGATGCCGAGGCCGGCCACGGCGACGAGGAGAATGCCCAATGGGAGCGCTGGCAACGACCCGCCTCCGGATTCACCAGCCTGCTCGTCACTCTCGTTGGCAGCCTGTATTTGGGCTCCCTCGGCAGTGTCGACTTCGACGCTCTCGTCAGCGGCGGAGATGTTGACTTCGCCGACGAAGACGTCGTTCACCTGCACCTCGTAGAGGCCGGGCTGTGCGAAGGTCCGCTCGAAGTTGACAGCCACGGTGCCCCCGTCGGGGACGGTCCGTTCCGTCCGATCGACCGTGTCCTCGTTGAGCAGCAGTTCGGCCTCGTAGACCCCGTCGGTGCCACCGGTGTTGGTCACGAACACCTGGATGGTCACTTCCTCTTCTGTTGTCGCTGCCTGGACGCTCACCTGCGTGTCCGTGACGTTCAGGCGCGGTCGCTTGGCGGCTGCGGTCCACTCTGACAGGCCGTCGGCTGTCGCTTGGAGGATGGCGGCCCCGTCGTCCATGCCGACCACCTGGGTGGGCTGTTCGCTCCAGCTCTCGCCGTCGTAGCGATACATGCTGACGTCATCCGGGCTCGAGTCCATTGCCTCGAGGCTCGATTCGCTGACCCGATAGGTGATGGTCGCCTCCTGGATGTCCGCATTCGGCAGCGTGTGCTCGACGCTGAGATAGGAGACTGGCGTCGTGCCGTCACCGAGATTGAACTCGGGGGAGCTGTCGAGCGGCTCGGGGCTCTCGGTGATCTCGAGCGAGAATGTCGCGTCTGCGGCTGGTGTCACGGAGACGCTCGTCAGCTGTGCTGGGGCTGTCTCGGCGTCGACGTCAGCGTCCGCGTCTGTGCCTGACGAAACTTCCATCGTGACGGGTTCGCCCCCCTGCGCGTCCTGGACTGTCGCTTGGACCTGCGTCTGGCCGTCCTGTTGTGAGGTCTGAACAGCCGTGATCGTCTCTCCGCCCTCACCTTGGTCGTCTTGGTCCTGCTCCTGATCGCCCTCCTGCTCCTCGCTGTCAGTTGTCCCGTCCTGCTGGCCGTCGCTGGCAGCTTGGCTTGGCACGTCGACGTCAACCCCTTCGGATTCCGTGACAGTCACGTCAACGGAATCCGAATCGTCTCCACTACGGACGGTTGCCGTGTAGTTGCCGGCATCTTGCAACGTGGTTTGCCACGAGAGCGATGCCGGGGTCGGGACACCGGGAATCGGTGACACCGTGACCTCATCTCGGACCGTCCCATTGACGAGCAGTTCGAGGGTATGGGGCGTCCGGTCGGCACCGGCGTCGTGGTTCTCCACCGTTGCCTCCACGGTCAATGCCTGTCCTTCGGATCTGGGCGAGTTCGTCGAATCGAGATCCACCGTGAAATGTGGTGCGGGTTGGGAGTCCAGGAACGGATCGAAGTGGATGTTCGCGAGGGTTGCGGTGGAATTGGTGACAGGACTGCCGGTCCCGTTTGCGAGGCGTCCGGTCACGGGATCCGCATACGGACCCGCACTCCCAGGTCCGTCAGGCGCGTTCCAGTAATTGCCGACCGCGTCGACGAACGTACCGGCCGTCTCGTTCTGATTCTCAACGCCGAATGTCTCACCTATGATTATATTTTCTGAGAGGCGAATGCCCGCCACGGGGCCGGTATCGACTTCGACTGCCGTCGCCGCATTGATTTCTGTGTGTTCGACGAGTATGCCACCAGCAGGTGATCCAGTACCCGAATCAGGATCGATGCGGAGACCGATGGCGGCGGGGTCGTTGCCCAGCAGGGTGTTTCCTCGGATGAGGACCTCGAAGTTGGCGGCGTCGAGAATCTGAACGCCATCGAATTCGATTCCGTGATCGACAAAGCCCGTAATCCTGTTTCCGACGAACGCAGCGCTGACAGCCGCTCTGTCTCCGTCAATCTCGATGTCCTCGATACCGTCGCCCGCAACATCCATCGCGTTTCTGGCGACGAAGAGATTAACAGTCGCGTCGTTTCCATACGCTTCTATGCCATCGATGGCGGTGTCGTTGGTGGCGAATTCGTTGTCCACGATACCGATGTTGACGGACGAATTATCGCCGTGCGTGTCGATATCCTCCAGTGCGTCCTCGTCAGTGGTGAAATCGTTGTTCGAGATCAACAGATCGACGGTCTGATTGTCGTCGTCGGCATCAATGTCGTCGAATCCGTACCCGGTTCGACTGGTGAACGAGTTCTCGCTGATGTCGATTTCCACCGCCGTGTTAGTCCCGTAGGCGTCAATGTCGTCGACGGCATCGGCCTCGGCGATGACGGTGTTTCCGCTGAAGGTAAGGGCGGCCACAATATCGTCGCTATCTGCGATCCAGAGATCTTCGATACCGGAGTCGGTGGCGCTACGAAGTTCATTTCCGATGATAGTCACGTCAGCTGTCGTGTTAGCACCGGTGGTGTCGATCTGCCAGATCGCCTCCAACTCCGCGCTGATGGTGTTATCGACAACAGCAATGTCTGCTGTCACATTCTCAGCATCGAAGTCA
>CAYLJD010000098.1:0-8251 GCA_964383875.1 uncultured Halobacteriales archaeon | reverse complement strand
CCGTAGTAGGTCCCTGTCTTGATCACGTTCGCCACGACGCCGATCTCGAGGGCGGCGGCGAGACTCTCCGTGACGACGAGGGCGACGCCGACTGTGATGAGGATCATGAGCGTGCGGTACAGCAGCGTCTTGACGATCGCTCGAGACCGCCGCTGGAGCGGAGAGCGACGGACCAGATCCCTGAGCCCACGGCGTGGCGTCATTGTGTTCAACTCCGGAGAGCGGCCCACGGGGGATAAAGCGTACCCGTGAGGCTCCTACGGCGGTCGACGTCACCCGACGCCAGGATCGTGGACTCGCTCGATTTCCACAGCGCAGTGTCCAGTGGGAGCGAGCGAGGGACTCGTTCCCTTGGCCTGTCAAAAGGATGAGTGGCACGTCGCGTCCTTGGTCACGAATGCGAGAGAGGAGCTCAATGCCGGAGAGCTCGGGCATCCGGTAATCGGTGACGATGCACGAGCGATCAGCATTCCCCTCTCAGGCCGAGTGGCTGTCTCGAGATGATCCGGTACAGGCTATCTATCAGACCGCTGACGCGGCCATTGGACGGGGGACTTCCGGATCCAAACTGGACACGAGATGTCCGATAGCTGTCAGAGAATGTGGCACACCATGCGACACTGGCCGACCGAGTTTAGTCGTGCGGAGAGCGCGCATTCACGCGGCAACAGCGTCAGACACGTCCGTAGGATTAATACGTTCGCCCGAGAGATGGAGTACAGAGAAGTCATACAAGTAACGTGTTTACAGTGTTACACTGGACGACACGCTTCAATTAACCGAAATTCATGTCCGAGGGAATGGAGAACGACGTGAGTGCCCCGGGGCTTTCAGCGGTGGAAATGAGCCGCGACGGACCCACCCGGGAGACGCCGCCTCCGGCGACAGATATCCAGGAGCCCTCGGACGTGCTCCTGCTGGGCCCGATCTGGCGGTCCGTCGACGATGCAGCGTGCGCTGGCCGGTTTGCCTCGGCCGAGGCGCGCGACGCCAACATTCTGCTGGTCACCCTGACCGAACCGGCCGACGAGCGCGTCGGGGTCTTGCAGAACCACCTCGAGGATCCACCGTCACGAATCAGGGTCGTGAGCGCCTCCGACGAGCACACGTCAGACGTCTCTATAGCCGGTCCGAGTGGTGAGATGACGCTCTCGATCTACGCGGTCGACGATCCCTCGGATCTCCCTCGGCTCGGTATGCGCATTCAAGAAGCCGCCGCATTCGAGGACGATCGCCCGACACTCGTCTGTTTCCACTCGCTGACGGCGTTGCTCCAGTACGCCGACACCCAACGCGTCTTCCGGTTCCTCCACATCATGCAGAACGCGATCGACGCAGAGACACACTACCACATGGACGCGAACAGTCACAACACCCGGACGGTCGAGACGCTCAAACAGCTCTTCGACGCGGTCATCGAGTTCGACGGCGAAGGCAACGAGATCGTCACCCGGTGAGGGTGTCCGCAGCATGAGTGTGCGCACAGTTTCGACCGCCGAGACGAACGCGTTGGGTCCGCCACCGGGCGGCCGCCTGTAATGCCTGCGCTGCTTCGGGCGGAGTGGCTCATCGCCCAGTACGGCATTCCGATTGCGATCGTGCTCGTCTTGGGCGGGTTTCTCGCCCTCGGTGGTGCGTGGACGATCAACGACGATCCGCCGACCGAGCGGGTGACTGAGACGACCGAAGCCCTCAGCATCGAATCGACGTATGGGTCGCAGGCGGTGGTCGGCAACAATTCGGCCCTCTACGAGCCGAACACGACGTTGCGGAACATGCCGGTCTACTTCTACAACGGGACGCAGAACGTGACGGTCGCGGTCAATACGTCACTTGCCCCAGTCCAATCCACGGGCGTCCAGACGAGGTTGGTGCTCGAATATACCGCCGACCGCAACGGACAGGTGTTCTGGGAGAACCGGACCCTCCTTGCCGCGTCGAACGAGACAGTCGACGGGAACGCCTCGACGCTGACCGCGACGCTGAACATGTCGGCAGTCCGTGACTTTATCGAGGAGACCCGGTCGGCGATCGGTGGCGTCGGGACGGTCCAGGCCGACCTGGTGGCGACCGTCCGCTACGAGACCGACCGGTTTTCGGGGACCCTGAACGGGTCATCGCGGGTTGTCACGACCGGTCGGGCCTACTGGTTCGAAGGGTCGTCTGTCGGCAACCAGACCCACGTGACGACGACGGTGCGAGAGGTGACCGGGGAGCGCGACATGGTGAGCGTCTTGGGCATCGGTGCCCTCGGCGTCGCTATGCTCATCGCGGCGGTCGGCGTCGTGCTCCTGCAACGACGGGGCATCGACATGGCGCAGATCGAGTCAGAACTCACGCGGACTCGATACGACGAGTGGATCTCGAAGGGCGAGATCCCGACGAAGCTCCAGAAGGCCTACGTCAAGACGGACACCCTGGTGGACTTGGTGGACATCGCCATCGACTCGAACAAGCGGGTCATCTACGATACCGAGTACGACGCCTACGCCGTCGTGGAGACCGACGTCGTCTACTACTATTCCGAGGGCGACACGGGGTTGGACCAGTGGCTCGACCTGTGATTGACACGGACTCACCAGCGGTGCACCGACTCGACTGAAAGATGGCACTCCGCGAATACCTCGGCCCGCTCGGGACGGCCGTCCTGATCGTCATCGTCGTCGCGATGCTCATCGGGTTCCTCACTGGCCAACCCTTCCTGCTCGGGTACGTCACCACCGAGAGCATGGAACCGGCGCTCTCTCCAGGTGACGGCTTCATCGCGATTCCGTCTGCGCTGACTGGTGCGGCTCAGCCGGGGGATATCGTGGTCTTCGAGGCCGAAACGATCCAGGGTGGCGGGCTGACGACCCACCGGGTTGTCGACGTGACCGAGGAGGGATACGAGACCAGAGGTGACGCCAACCCGTTTACCGACCAGGACGGTGGGGAACCGTACGTCACCGAGGACCAGATCGTCGCCCACGCGCTGCAGATCGGTGGCTGGCTCGTGGTGATCCCGTTCCTCGGGACGGCGATTTCTGGCCTCCAGACGATCATTTCCCTCCCGTTTGGCCTCTTTGGCACCGACAACGTCGGGACTGTGATGGTCGGTGTCGGGATCGTTCTGTTTGTGCTCGCCGGGGCGTTCGGTGGGGGTGTTGGTCGGGACACCGAGCGTTCACGCGCCAGGGAGAACGTGATCGCCGTCTGGTTGATCGTCCTCCTCGCAGCCGGCGTGGTGACCGTTGCCGCGACGGCGGCCATGGCCGTACCGGCCGGTGATTACGACATCGAGATCATCGTCTCCGGCGAACCGGGTGGCAGCAGCCAAATCGTGGCCCCCGGTCGGACGGCGACAGCGACCTACGACGTGCACAACTCCGGGTTCGTGCCCACGTTGCTCGTGACGGATCCACTCGACGAGGGCATGTCGGTCGATCCGGCCCAGACGGTCCTCGGGTTCGGCGAACGACAGGAGGTCGCAGTCAGCATGGTCGCACCGACGGAGACTGGCGAGTACACGCGGCAAGTGCGGGAGTCCCGATACTTGATGGTTCTGCCGCGGAGCGTGTTGCTGACGCTGCACGCCATGCACCCGTACGTAGCGATGTTTGTCGTGGACCTGGTCGCGGCCGTGTTCGTCGTCTCGATTGCCCTGGCCGTCTTCGGCACCGGGTACTTGCGGGTGCGGCCCAGTCCGGACGTGCCGATCGGGATCCGGCTGTCGCGGCGGTTGCGGCGGCTGTGGTGAATTGGCTCAGTGGATCCCGAAAGCGACCAGCGACGGGGCGACACCTCGCGCCACCGGATCCGGACGGACCCAGCTGCCTTCGATTCACTCGTTGGAATCGACCGTGTCCGAATCCGAGTTGCCATCCTGGTCGAATCCCGTGACAGTGAGGGAATACACGGTCGAACTGTCGACGGTGTATCCATTGTCGATCGGATCGATGACCACAGATGGGTTCCCCTTCGGCTGGTACTTCGACCCACCGGCGCAGTCCACATTGGGATCGCTGCAGACTGCATCGAAGGAGCCCACGAGCGTGCCGTCGGGTTCCCGGACCCGGAATTCGACACGATCCAGGTTTTCGGCACCTTGGACGTCCTCGACCTTGACGTCTTTGACTGTCCAGTCGTTCTGCGGCGGGTCGCGCGGGGTCAGCCCCTGGAGTTTCTTGATCCACGTCTCGGATTTGGTCTGGCCAGCTTCCGCGACCGTCTGGCGATCGGCCGTGAACGAACTGGACGGCCCACTGACCTCCACGGTAAACGGGACGGAGACGCCCGACACGGCCGCCTCGATGTCGAACTCGACCGTGTTCCCGCTCGGGATTGATGAGGACGTGACGGAACATCCCGAGGAACCGCCGGGTGCGTAGAGGGTTGCGTCCGAACACGTCTGGAGCGTCACCGTCACCTGGACGGCTTCGCCGAAATTGTTCGTGAAAAATAACAGCGGGTCCCGGCTGTTTTTCTGCACCGGACTCTGGATATCCAGGGCGGCGACGGCGTTCGGGTCGGGTGCGGTCCCGAGCTGCGACCCACGGAACCCGGTCGCGGAGTCGTAGGCTCCCGTCGCCAATGCCGCGCCTGCTCCACCACCGACGAGGGCCGTACCGAGTCCGGCGAGGACCGCCCGTCGGCTGAGTCCAGTTTTCGACGGCGGCGACTTCCGGGTTCGGCGTCTCATCGCCGGGTCACCGTGGCCCCGGTGTCGCCACTGACGACGGGCGGACAGGCGCGCCAGTGGTCGGTCTTCATCATGTTACGGTGGCGTCTCCATTTCGCCGAGCCGGAACCGGCGACTCTGGTACGTGTGGACGATGGCAGAGATGGCGAAGAGGCCGATGATGATTGCCACCCAGCCCAGTGTCGGGATCGGATCCGGCGGGATGAACTCCGTCCACAGGCCGGCGAGGATGGCCACCCCGAACACGCTGAGACCGAGGTAGTAGATCCCCCACGGGATCGAATCGCCGGGAACGACATCGAGGTAGACGTCGAGGGCGTCGGCCCGGTCGGTGAGTTCGACCTCGCCGTTCTCGTAGTTGACCATCCCCGCGTCGTCGAGCGTCGGGAGGTGGGTCTGTTGCAGGGACGTGTACACCCGCTTTCGCTCGGCAGACGTCAATTCTTTGATATCTTTACTCTGTTCCCACGCGGCCACCTGTTCGGCGAGGTCCGACAGCGTCACGCTGTCCTCTTCGCGCTTGCAGTAGTGGATAGTGTACCGACGGCGGTGGTTACTCAGGAGATCGAAAATCTGCCCACGCTCGGGCCCCTGGTCGGTACTCGCCCCCATGCTCGTTACGGTATTCTACGCTCTGAGAGGCTGATAACCGTTTCGGGTCTTCTCACTGCGCTTCAAGGCCACCTTTCCGGGAAACACGCCGTTTTTGGCCCGGTTCAAGGCGGGCTTTCTGGGGTTCAAGCACCCTAGCACTAAGTAGATATAGCGGTAACACTAACCTACTATACAGCCCCGCGCGGGTACGGAGTTCTTACTCACTATGAAACGTCGGAGCGTTCTGATCGGATTAGGGGCGATCGCCGTCGGCGGCGGCGCAGCGGTGAGTACGGGCGCCTTCAGCAGTGTCGAAGCGGACCGGACGGTGAGCATTACCACGGCTGGTGACGCGTCGGCCCTGCTGGGGCTCTCGACGCTCAATACGAGCATCGCCACGATCGATCAGGGGACGATCAGCCTCGACTTCGGCTCGATCGGCGGTTCGACCGGGATCAACTATAACGCGGTCACGGAGTGGATCGACGTGTTCCGTATCACGAACAACGGTGAGGACAACGTCGATGTCCACTTGATCCAGGGTCCGAGTGCGCCCACAGAGCTGTTCGTAGAGTCTGCAGACGGCGTGTTTTTCTACGATGCTGACGGCTCTAGCTCGGAAACCACCGGCGATCCAGTGTTCGAGTTCTACCTCCGGGATACCGGGACTGATGCGGTGCCAACTCGTGGCAATGCCGACGCGTTTGCCGGCGCTGGGAATGCCGTGTCGCTCAACGTCGGAGCGAGCAAGGATGTCCAGGTGCGCTTCGACACGACCGGCGTCACCAGCGCCGATGTCGGGGCGACCACGGAGCTCATGGGCGAGCTCACGATCGTCGCTGACGCACCGTAGCGCAGGGTTTTCGACCTCCACATTCGGCTGAACCGAGCGAGCTATCAGCACGGTAGCCATTACCAGACCCGTGCGCCGATTCGTCACCCACCGTTACGCCGTTCCGCTCGGGGTGTTCTTCGGTGCCATCGTCTTTTTCGGCCTGACCTGGCGACTCTCCTTTGTCATCACGGATAACTGGACGATCGCAAACACGCTCCTCGCGGTGGCCGACGGCCATCTCCACTTCACCGACATCGTTTACGGGCCAGACTCCGGTGGCGCCCCCGGCGCCCATCTCGTCGACGGGCGCATCTATGGGCGCAACTACGGCCAGGTCTTTCTCGCGCTCCCAGTACTCTGGGTGCTCCACGTGACCACCGAGCTGATTTCGGTGACACTGCTGTTGCCGGCCGTCTGGTCGGTGGCGGTGTTCGGCTTCGTCGCGTCCCTCGGCTTGGTTGCTGATCGGACGCGTCTCGGGGTCAGTGGTGGGACGATTCTGGGAGTTTCTGCGTTCGCCGTGAACGCGACGCTTGTCGGCACGGTCGAGGGCCCCGCCCTCCCGCTGGTGGCCCTCCAGAGCGTCACAGTCGTGGCTGCCGCGTTGATTGCTGTCGTGATCTCCCTGCTCGTCTCGGCAATTCACGGCCGACGCGTGGGCGTGACAGCGGGTGCCGCGGTGGTCCTTGCGACCCCAGTGACGTTCTGGGCGACGATCCCCAAGCGGCACAGTCTCACAGCGTTCTTCGCCGTGCTGACGCTGTACCTGTTCTACCGGAGCCGCGCCGCTCAAAACGTTACGAGCGCGACTCGATTCCGTGCCCTCGCATACGTGCCGGTGGGACTGACGACCTGGGTCCACGCGCCGGAGGGGCTCGTGTTGTTCGTCGCTTTGGCAGCCGTCGATCTCCCGACGGCACGGTCGAACAGGCCCCGGCACCTCGCCATCGTTGGCACCGTCTTTTTTCTCTCGATGGTCCCGTTCTTCGCCACCAACACGGTGATCGCCGGCAATCCGCTCGAGCCGCCGCGCGCACTGCCGCCCTTCGAGGGCGAACTGCCCCGCTCCGAAGACCCCGGTGGGACGGGACAAGATGGTGTTGGCGGTGGGTTTCTCGTTACTGTCCTGGTGACGGGGTTCGAGCAAGCAACGGTATTCGTACGCTACCTCGCCAATAGTGCCGGCACTGCCGGCCAACCCGGTCGGCTCTTCGACGTCTTCGTGCGGAGCGGTCACGGCCTCGGGTTACACCGTCTGGGGGTCCAGTCGGTGAACCTCTCTGTCCTGGAATCCATGCCGATTGCGGGAGCACTGCTGGTGGCGCCCCTGCTGCTGTATCGCCGCGTCCGTGACGGCCGTGTGGCCATCCCGAAATCAGTGCAGCCCGAACGTGCCACCGACGTTCTCGCCATCATCTATCTCGTCTTGCTCGTTGTCATCTACGTTCCGCGCTTGCCGCTCCACGTCACGTTTACCGTCAGGTATCTCCACCCGCTGTTCCCATTGTGTGTGTACTTTCTCGCCAGGTTTGAGATGGTTCGACGGGTGATCCATACCCGATTACGAGTGCTTGGCGGGAGCTATGCGGCGTTCGTAATTGTCGGGGGACCACTCTTCGTGCTGTTCCTGGTTGCCATCGCCGACACACAAGGGGCGGCTGTTCAACTCAACGCCCGTTTGGCCCTGGCCGGTGCGGCCGTTTTGGTATACTGGGCCGTCATCACGACGGTGTACGGGGGGTACGAGCGGCTTGGGGCCGTGTCTTTCGGCTTCGCAAGCGCGACGACGACGGTCTTTCTCGTCCTCTCGGCGATCGGCTACTTTCGGTACGGTGCGGAGTTCGCCCTCCCGGTTGTCCGGGAAGTGGCGGACGTCCTGGTGTTGTTCCCGTGACTGAGAGGCCCCGTGATGGTTAGCGCGACCGACCGGCTCTGTTTCTCGTGCGCGTTCGTCGTCGTCCGACCCCATGTCAGACTATGCCATGTGCATCAGTGCCATGATTGGACAATTTACGACCAATACTGGATTTACGGGGGGTTTCGAAGGTCACAACCGACGTCAGAAAGCCCAGCTTTCGGGAAATCAATCTTGGCTTTCAATGCTGCAAGCGGCCTAATACAAAGTAGGTACAGGTTAACGGGTA
>CAYLJD010000097.1:0-8265 GCA_964383875.1 uncultured Halobacteriales archaeon | reverse complement strand
ATACGTCAGATGCGTGCCCGATGGGGTAGTAAAGTAAGGGAGACGGGAGGGCAACTGTCCGTGGTTTGGAGCGGAAGAGTCGGCTTCCTCTCCGGCCTTCTCGTTCGCTTCGCTCACTCCCTGACGCCGGTGGCTCCGCCTCGTAACTGCTGAGACGGCGGGCGGGACCGGAGCGGTGGCGTCGAGCAGCCATCGGGATCACGAGTGTGAACTGAGGACCGACGAATGGATGTGCGGGGTGCTGCCGCCGGCACTGACCGCCATCGTACAGGCAGCGCCAGCACAAACCGGCTTAATTGCGCTGAACTCGGGCTGACGATGGACGTGATTAAGGTGGGGCCGCACCCTCGACCCGACCACGATGTCATCCAGATTCCTCCGCGTGGTGATTGTCGCTTTCCTCGTGCTGCTCGCGGGATGTGCCGGTCCCCTGTCGAGCACCCCCGGGACAGCCGCCGACGGCCCATCTACGTCGAGTGGCTCGGGCACCCTCTCGTTTTTCGTCAGTGACCAGCCCGCCGCGATCGACGACTTCGAGCACCTGAACGTGACGATTTCGGCGATCGGCGTACACCGTGTCGACAACGAGTCTACTGACACGGACGAGGACGAAAGCGAGGTGTCGGAAACCGAGGCGTCTGACGAGGACGACGATGCGGGCGAGTGGATCGAACGGACCGTCGACAACCGGACGGTAGATTTGACGGAGCTTCGTGGGGCAAACGCCTCGCTGATCGACCGGTTCGAGGTGCCCAACGGAACGTACGGGAACGTGTTCGTCCACGTCAGCACAGTGAATGGGGTGCTTCACAACGGCGAACAGGTGACCGTCAAACTTCCGAGCGAAAAGCTGCAGATCCACGAGCGGTTCACCGTCGAGAACGGGACGGAGGTCGACTTCGTCTTCGATATCGCTGTCCACAAGGCCGGCAACAGCGGGAAGTACATCCTCCGGCCGGTAATCAGCGAGTCCGGGACTGACGTCCCCATCGACCCAATCGATGACGAGAGAGACCGCGAGGATGCGCTCGAGGCCACCTTCATCGGCGACGTGGCGCAGGGCGGAAATGCCACAGTCGAGGTGACGCTCGAAGGCGAGCCGGTTGGAAACGCCACCGTCTACGTGAATGACGACCGAGTCGGCACGACGGGCACCGAGGGTCGCGTGGCGTTCGCCGTCCCCGACGCCTCGGAACTGACTGTCGAGGTCGAATACGGAGATGCCGAGGCGGAACTGGAACGGTTCGACGAGTCCGAGGACGAGCCAGACACGGATTCATTGGGACCGCCACCGACCCCAGACACGTAGCGACCCCTGGGGCGATCATAGCCGGCCCCCGATTCTATCCGGCCGGTATCGCCATAGGGTGATGGGGCGCCAGGAATGAATGCTCGCTCAGCTGCCGCCCTCACCAGTGCGGGGAACCCCTTTGATTGCGACTGTCTCGCCGATCATGTACGACGCGGCTGGGCTCGCGAGGAACTGCGCGAGGTCGGCAATCTCGTCGCTCCGACCGATCTGTCGATCGACCTCCGTTCGGTCGATGTCACCGGCAGTGATGCCCATCTGGGACGCGACACCAGGCGTGGCAACAAGACCAGGTGCGATGCAGTTGACCCTGATGCCCCGGTCGGCCCAGTTGACCCCGATGGACTTGGTGAAGTTGATTACGCCCGCCTTGGCGGCCCCGTAGTGGCTCATCTGTGGGGAACCGTCGATCCCGGCGACACTGGCGACGTTGATGACTGTCCCGCCGCCATCCGCTTCCAGATAATCGCCCGCGACGTGCGTGCAGTGGTAGGTCCCGTGGAGGTTGATGTCGACGATAGTTTTCCACCCGTTCGGGCTCACGTCCTCGAAATCGGCCATGAAGCTCGCGCCGGCGTTGTTGATCAGACAGTCGAGGCCACCAAACTCGTCCGCTGTGGTCTCGACGAGTTCCGCTACGGCGTCCCGATCGGTCACGTCACACTCGATTGCGAGTGCTCGCCCGGGTCGGTCGCTGTCCTCGATGCCGTCTGCAACCTCGTCGACCTTGTCCTGTTCGCGCGAGCAGACGGTGACGTCGGCGCCGTCGGCCGCAAACTGCTCGGCGATAACCCGGCCGATCCCCTGGGACGCCCCAGTGACGATGGCGGTCTGCCCCTCGACGCTGAATCGCTGCATGTGTTCTCCCGTCATCTGTTGCCGTTCCGGCGGTACCGGACCGGGTGTATTAAAACCCCACTCGGGTCTCCACCGCGGGTCGCGTGACCTCGGTGGAGTTAAAGGCGCGGAGACCCAGCCAACGCCCACATGTTATTCGCCGACGAGTTCCGGACAGACAGACTGCGCACGCATTCACGGGCATTCGGCCCGTGTCCCGGGGGGCACTGAATGTCGGAGCGAGCGTCGCCGGACGGAGACTCGTTCATCCAGCGCCACGGCTACCTCTCGTGGCTCGGCCTGACGCTCGAGTCGTACGAGGAAGGAGGCGCCATCCTCAGCATCCCGGCGCGCGACGAACTCCGGAACCCCGGCGCCGCGGCTCCGGCGCCGATCCACGGGGGCGTGCTCGCCACGCTCGTCGACACGTCGAGCGCGTTTGCGCTACGAACAACCTTCGACGATCCAGAGGCCGCCGGTCTGACGACCACGAATCTCGATGTCTCGTACCTCCGACCCGCGACGGGGGACCTCCGGGCCATCGCCGACGTGGTCCGGGCGGGTCGGTCCATGGGCGTCGTCGACGTGGAGGTCGAAAGCCAGACCCCAGACGGGCCGAAGCTCGTGGTCGTCGGCCGCACGAACTACCGGCTCTTCAGGGAGGGATCGTGATGCCTGCTGGGTACGATGCCATCTCGGTCGGTGACCGGACCGTCACGCAGGGCCGAACGATCACCGAAGCCGACGTCGTCAACTTCGCCGGCGTCAGTGGCGACTTCAACCACATTCACACCGACGCGGAAGAGATGGCCGACTCGGTGTTCGGCGAACGCATCGCCCACGGAGCCCTCGTCTTTGCGGCGATGACAGGGCTACTCTGGCAATCACGCGACGAAGAGGAACGCGAGAGCGTAGTGGCCTTCTACGGCGTGGATCGGTTGCGGTTCGTGAACCCGTGTTTGATCGGCGATACGATTCACGTCGAGCGGGAAGTCGCCGAGAAGGAACCACGCGACCATCCGGTCGCGGAGGGTCTCGTCCGCTACGAAATCGAGGTCGTGAATCAGGTCGGTGACGTGGTACTGGCCTGCGAATTTCTGTCACTCATGGCGTAGTGGGGTTTCCGTCAGCCCGCCGTCCATTTTCGGTCCACGTCGCACTGTCGGTTCGGAGCGGTCGCGCGACCCCGTGGGCCGAACCTATAAACGCGCCCCAACCGACCGGCCCGACATGCGAGACGTCTACGTCATCGGGGCCGGCCAGACTGCCTTCGGCGCCTTCCCCGAGCGGGGATACCGTGATCTGTTCGCCGAGGCCTACGCCGCGGCGACTGACAGCGTCGAGCGCGGCATCGACACGGATGACATCGACGAGGCAATCGTCGGGACACTCGGCGTCGGCGGTCGGCAGCTCGGACTGCCGGGGCCCGCAGTCACGGAACACGTCGGTCTTCATAACACGCCCTGCTCGCGGATCGAAAACGCCTGTGCAGCCGGTGGCTACGCCGTCCGGCAGGGTATCCAGGCGATCCGAAGCGGGTTCGCGGACGTGGTCCTGGCCGGCGGATTCGACGTGATGACCGACATGTCCGGAGATGTCACGAAGTACTGGCTGGGCGTCAGCGGCGAGACCGAGTGGGAGCGACTCACCGGGACCACGTTTTCGGGTGTCTACGCCCAGATGGCAGACGCGTACCTGACTGAGTACGACGCGACCGTCGAAGATCTCTCCCGAGTGGCCGTCAAGAACCACGCCAACGGAGCCAAAAATCCGAAAGCCCACCTCGGGTTCGAGTGTTCACTCGAGGACGCCGTCGCAGCTCCGGCGGTGGCGGAGCCGCTCAACCTCTATCACTGCTGTCCGACCTCGGATGGAGCGGCGGTCGCGTTGCTCGCCTCGGCGGACGTGGTCGACGAGTATACCGACGACCGGGTGCGGATTGCGGGCGTCGGGGCCGCGAGCGAGCGGGTCGGACTCGCCCAGCGAGACAGCTATACCGCCATTTCCGCGAGCCAGGCTGCTGCCGCAACCGCCTACGACCGTGCGGGCGTCACCCCGACAGATCTCGACTTCGCCGAAGTCCACGACTGCTTCGCGATTGCCGAGCTCGTCGCCTACGACGATCTCGGGTTCTGCGATCCCGGGGAGGCCCCCCAGCTGCTCCGGAACGGCGTCACCGACCCCGATGGCGATCTGCCTGTGAACATGTCGGGTGGGTTGAAATCGAAGGGGCACCCGATCGGGGCGACCGGTATCGGCCAGGTGGTGGAAGCCGTCGATCAGCTGACCGGAAACGCGGACGAGCGCCAATTGGACGAACCGACACTCGGGTTGACCCACAACGTCGGTGGCAGCGGCGGTGCCTCGGTCGTACACATCTTCGAACGGGAGGTGGCCGCGTGAACATCGAGAGCCTTGGGGCCTACGCGCCCCGCTACCGACTCCAGTCCGAGGCCGTTTCGGAGGCCTGGGGCCAATTTCAGGCGGCTGGAATCTCGACAACGGCCGTTCCAGATGCCGACGAAGACGCCCTGACGATGGCCTCCGAGGCGGCGACCCGCGCCCTCGCGACGACGGACGTCAATCCGGAATCCATCGTCGCCCTCACCGTCGGGACGACCACGCCGCCGGCCGAGGAGGGTGACATGGTGGCGACACTCGCGAGCACCCTGGGTCTGTCGTCCGATGTGCAGACCCGCCTGCACGAGGGCAGCACTCGGGCCGGAGTGGACGCGCTCGCCACCGCCATCGGGGCCGCATCTGGGCCCCGCCTCGTGATCGGCAGCGACGCACCCCGCGGGAGCCCCGACGACGCAATTGGTCAGGCGGCCGGTGCCGGGGCAGCGGCTGTCGTGCTGACGACTGATGGCCCAGGAACAGTTGCGGAGCTGGCCGAACACGTGACTCCCTTCCCAGGCACGCGCTTTCGGCGCCCGGGATCGACTGAGACGGAGGGCCTGGGTGTCACGACGTACGATCGGCGAGCGTTTCGTGAGACTGTCGGGGCCGCGGCGGCTGCCCTGGACGACGACGTGAGTACCGCGGAGGCGATCGCCATCCAGTCACCCGATGGCAGCTTGCCGTACCGCGCCGCAGGCACGCTCGGCGCGGAGGACGAGCAGATCCAACGGGGGACCACAGTCCACAAGCTCGGTGACACCGGCGCGGCGAGCCCGCTGCTCGGTCTCGCAAGTGCCGCCGACAACGGCCACACCGACGTCGCTGTGATCGGCTATGGTGGCGGCGGGGCGACGGCGATGCGCATTGACGCGACGGACGTGTCGGTGCGGACCGGCATCGACGGGCACACCGAGCTCAGCTACGCGGAGGCCCTCCGGATGCGGGGAGAGATCACGTCCGGCGAACCCGAAGGCGGCGGTGCCTACGTCAGCGTCCCGAGCTGGAAGCGGACGATCCCGCAACGCCATCGACTCGTGGCCGGGCGCTGCCGACCCTGTAGTGACCTGGCGTTCCCACCGACCGGAGTGTGTTCATCTTGTGGGACGTTCGAGGACTACGAATCGGTGGTCCTCCCAGGGACCGGAACCGTCGAGGCAGCGACGGTCATCGGGCAGGGCGGCGCCCCACCGGAGTTCGTCGAGCAGCAGGCCCGCAGCGGGTCGTACGTCAGCGCCATTGTCGCGCTCGACGGGCCCGATGGTGGCGCTGTCTCGGTGCCGGCGCAGGTGATCCGTGGCGAACGAGAGACGGTCGATCCCGGCGATCCCGTCGAGGCGACAATTCGCCGAATCTACACCCAAGAAGGCCTCACCAGATACGGCGTCAAGATGCGTCCCGTGGAAGTCTAGTCCCCGCCGACGGGCCGTCGCCCCGACGAGTCTGCCTCACTCTGCAGCGTCCTCGGCGGTCTCTCGAAACGGTTTCGGCGCGTGGGTCTCCTCTCGAAGCGCGATCCAGATTGCGCCCAGACTGAGCCCGACGGTGACCACCATGAAGATAATCATGAATCCGATGATGAGGATGTTCTCCACCATTGTCGATCTGCGTCACTGTTCCCACTCGGATCACGTCAACGTATCGTTTGCATCGCGGTTTCGCGGCCGAGATCTGGGTCCCCAGACTCGCAATGCGAATCGGCTGCGACGGATCCAGCACTGACACCTATTACCCTGGCGAGAGACGGGCCGGCATATGTCTGACCGACAGCCCGTCGTAGTCTCGGCAGTCCGCACGGCCCAGGGGAAAAGCGGTGGCGTCTATGCCGACCTCAGCACCGAGAAGTTCTCAGTTCCGCTCGTCGACGAGCTGCTCGACCGGACCGGGATCGATCCGGTCGATGTCGACGACGTTGCCTGGGGTGTCGCCAGGCAGGTCAAAGAGCAAAGTCACAACCTCGCTCGTGTGATTGCCCTCTGCTCGGCGCTTGGCGAGGGGGTCCCTGGACGGACGATAGACCGCCTCTGTGCCTCCTCGGCCCAGGCGATCATCGACGCCAGCAACGCCATCAGGGTCGGACAGCAGGACGTCGTTGTCGCCGGCGGTGCCGAGAACATGTCTCGAATCGAGCGCGAGTATGGCATCGACATCTTCGATTGCATCGCCGCCCAGTACGACGCACGTGACCTCCAGATGGGCGTGACCGCAGAGGCAGTGGCGGACCGGTACGGGATCTCGCGGGAACGCCAGGACGCCTACGGTGCCCGAAGCCAGCAGCGGGCCTGTGAGGCCACCGACGAAGGACGGTTCGAGGACGAAATCGTCCCGATCGACACCGGAGAGACCGTCGTCGAGACAGACGAAGGGCTCCGGCCTGGGACGACCGCCGAGACAATCGCCGAACTCCCGCCTGCGTTCGTCGAGGACGGGACCGTCACCGCTGCGAATGCCTCGCAGATCGCCGATGGGGCCGCCGCCCTCATGCTCACCTCCCGAGCCTACGCCGAAGATCACGGACTCGACGTACTGGCGGAAGTCGGACCGAGCGCTGTGGCTGGCGTTGACCCCGAAATGATGGGGATCGGGCCTGTGCCCGCGGTCCGCTCAGTCTGGGAACAGACCGGCCATGGCCCAGACGATTACGACCTCGTGGAACTCAACGAAGCGTTCGCCAGTCAGACGCTGTACTGCCAGAACGAACTCGGCTTCGAGGACGATATCTTCAACGTCAACGGTGGCGCCATCGCCATCGGCCATCCCCTCGGTGCGTCCGGCGCGAGACTGCCCGTGACGCTCATCCACGAGCTCCGGCGGCGCGGCGGCGGGCTCGGCCTGTCGACGATGTGTGTCGGGTACGGACAGGGCGCTGCGATCGAGTGGACGGTCCACTAGCGCGTCACACGACAAGTGTTGTCGTCTCGTCCGGACCACCGCGAGGGGGACCCGATTCGACGAAGTTGTCTCCCCATTCGGCCCAGAACGCGTGGCGACGGCAGTCAACACTGGCCCGTAACGTAGTGTTAAGCAGACAACCGGCTGGAATATCAGACGGCCTACAGAATCTGGTCGCCAATGATGTTCTTCTGGATCTCGCTGGTTCCCTCGTAGATCTTCGTGATCCGGGCGTCCCGGTAGTAGCGTTCGGCGGGGAAGTCGGTGACGAACCCGGCGCCGCCGTGGACCTGAATACCCTCGTCGGCCACCTCGACGGCGATCTCACTCGCGAAGAGCTTCGCCATGCTGGAGTACTTGGCTGCCAGCTGTTGGTTGTCCTGTTCGACTTGTCCCGCAGCACGGTAGGTCAGCGAGCGAGCGGCCTCGACTTTTGTCGCCATCTCGGCCAGCTTGTGTTCGATTGCCTGGAACTTCTTGATCTTCTGTCCGAACTGCTCGCGTTCGTTGGCGTACTCGATAGCGGCGTCCAAGGCGCCCTGGGCGGCCCCAACGGCCTGTGCGGCCACGGCGGCGCGTCCGTTGGCGAAGAATTCCATGAGTTGGTAGAAGCCCTCGTCGACCTCGCCGACGACGTTGTCTTCGGGGACCCTGACGTCTTCCAGCGTGAGTTCGCCCAGATCGGACGCCCGGATGCCGAGCTTGTTGTCGATTTTCTCGGCGGTGAACCCCTCGCGATCGGTGGGGACAAGGAACGCGGTAATTCCCCGGTGGCCAGCGTCGGGCGTCGTCTTGGCCATGATGATCGCCACGTCGGCGACCGTCCCGTT
>CAYLJD010000096.1:0-8304 GCA_964383875.1 uncultured Halobacteriales archaeon | reverse complement strand
TCGACGTCCCGCTGGAGGACGGCCTCGATCACGAGCACCACTTGGCCATGCAGGTGTACGATACCGCGGACCGGGAAGAGGGGTTCGAGGCCCAACTCGAAGGCCGGAAGCCCGAGTTCAGGGGCGAGTAGCGGAGTCGAAGGCAAATTCCGGATCGCAAGAGGAGTCGACGGCTAGACGATCAAGAGGGGAGCGCTGTTCCAGCTACCTCTGTCGCTCCGAGTGGGCCCGGCCGCCAACGGGTCGGGTAATCTATTCGCCGTCGAGTTGGTCGAGTTCGGCGTCGATGATGGTGTCGGTTCCGGGGTTGGCTTGGGCGTCGTCTCCGATGATGGCTCGGGCGTCGGTTGCGGGGTAGAGGTGGGCGACGAGTCTGGCGTGGCTGTCGGCGTCGGAGTAGAGGCCTGGTCGGGTGTCGGCGTGGGTGTGCTCACCGGTGCGGGTGTGGACGTACCTGCCGGCGGTGGGGTTGGTGTGCCAGTGGACGTCGAGGTTGGCGTCTGCGTCGGGGTGCCAGCGGGCGTGGCCGTCCCGTTCGGCGTCTGCGACGGCATCGGTGTGGGCGTCAATGTGGGAGTCCCGGGTGGGCCACTCGGTGGCTGGGACGGTGTCGTCCCGCCGGGCTGGTCCTGCACTGTGGGACCTGCGTTCCCAGCGGGGCTGGCGAGTGCCCCCCAGTTTAGATCGGCCTGGCCGCCTCCGGCACCGCTATTCGCCGAGAACGAAAGTGTGACCGACTCGGTGTCGGTCAGGAACGCTACCGTGTGGCCCAGCGTGACGACAGTCACCAGGAAGAGGGCAACTAGTGCCACCTGCGTCGACCGTGCAGTACTCATGCCCCCCTCTCCCTCCCGCCCGCATCGATCGTCGGTCGTCTCGAGTCGGGCTCCTCACCGGCAGACCGGCGGGAGACCCTCCAGATGCGGAGTCGCACGTACACGAGCAGGAGGAAGCCTATGGCACTCCCCGCGACGATCATCCCGGAGACGACCGACTCGAGCGGGAGAGTGAACCACGCACTCGTGGCCCCCAACGCGAGCAGTTCGACCAACGTCAGCGAGATCTCCCCCGCTGTCAACGCGCCGGATGGCTGGACCGGCCGATCGGATCTGTATCGCTGGAAGTGTACGTAGCCGAGAATCGCCAGGAAGACCGCGCTTCCCGCGAAAACCATCGCCCCCACGACCGACTCGTTGACGATGGTCATCCAGCCGCTGTAAGGAACCAGCACCGCGAGAACGGCGATGGGCAAGGTCAATCGGAGCGGGACGATCGTCTCCACTGCCGGCTCCACTGACGTCGACTCGACCGGATCCGCCGGAGACGGTCCTGTGTCCGTGAGCGGAGGGGTCCCCTCCGCCAGGGCGTGGGTATACACTGACACCGCGCGTCCCCCATCCGGCGACGCCAGCGGGTCCGGCGGATCCGTGGGATCGTCGGAGGCCCCAAACAGTTGCTCGTAGAGTTCGTTCAGAACGAACAGCGTGAGCGGAACGAACACCAGCGCGTACACGCCCATTTGGGTCCTGGCCGTCTCGATGACGTGGCCCACGTAGGGGACGGCGATCGGTGTCCCGCCAACACTCATCACCCGGCCGACGAGCTCCTCGTTGCGCACCAGTCCCACGTCGGGCTCCTCGTTGTCGTCACCCTTCGTGCGTAACGCGAGCCCGCTGTCGGTTTGGACCGTCTCGACGACTCGATGAGTGGTGACCGTATTGGCCGACTCGCGGAAGGTGACGATCTCGCCGGGTTCGACCGCCTCGACGTCGACGGCGTCAACGAGGATGACGTCTCCCGGTTCCATCGACGGCTGCATGCTGCCGGACAGCACAACGTAACTCCGCTCGGCGCCGACGAGCTGCGGGACGGCGAACACGGCGAATATCGCGACACCGCCCAGGATGACGAGGATCGCGAGGAGGTTGACCGTGGTCTTGGCTGTCCCCCAACCGAGGTGCCGTCCAAATACCTCAGGCATCGTCATCACCACACTGGCGGTCCTTTCCCGGCGGGCCACAGACGCAGTCCCAGGCCTCGTCCTCACCGAAATTGTACTTGATCCCGCACGCGTCCTCGTTCTCCAGGGACTCCGGACATGGATCGCTCTGTTGCATTCCCAACTCGGACTCCGCCGTGGAGGCGCCTATCGCCTCGCCGTTCCCACGCTCGATGGTGTACCGAGTCTCGGCATCGAACGGACCCTCGAAGATCTCGAACGTCGGTGGCCCGTAGTAGAGCGCCACGTTGTCGAGTGGTCGGTCAAGTTCGAACGTGACCGTTCTCCGAGTCCAAGAGAGGTGTGTCATGTCGTACTTGGAAATGTCGACGGTTCGATCCCGACAGAACGCGACGAAGCTCGCTGGGTAACACTCCCCCTCGCACTCCTCCCCGCAAGCAGCCGAACACTCGACAGGCGGCCACGGCCTCCCTGGGTCCGGGTTGTGCCGACGCTGAACCGCCTCGAACTCGAACGGGAGAGAGGTCTCGCTTGGTGGGCAGTACTCGTCGGTCACCCGCCAGGAGACACCCAGGCAAATTTCGGTGCCGGGCTCGAGGGCCGTGTGGTCGCTGTCCCGTGGACTAGGGTCAACACTGAAGCCCAACGCAAGCAGCTCGCGGACCCGACACAGCGAAACGTCGGACAGTTTCGTTCCCTGAATCGTTAGGACAGGATCCTCGGATCCGTGCTGGCCGTCACAGTCCAAATCCCACCAGAGTGTGAGTTTCGTCGCGTGACTGATACCACAGTTCCCCGGGGAGCATTTCGATCGACCCCAGAGCCAGGCCGGATTGGCGGTCTCCCGGTCCGGAAGTGTGAGGCGGATGATTCCAGACCCCGTGGTCCCCGGGGAGAGCGAGTTGATGTCGAGCGCGAGGGTGCTTCCAGCCGGATTGGGGCACGTGACTTCGCCGTCGGATTCCCAGCAAACTTCGAGGTCCAGCGTGCCCGAGGCAAAGGTGCTGTCCGCAAAATCCGCCGAGTCCGAGAAGAACGCCCCCGTCCCGCCGGTGCCGACGGCGCCAAGCGCTCCCGTGATGGTCGCGGCGGCGAGGATCTGTCGCCGGCTCAGCCCGTCCGCACCGGTGCCGTCTGTCATGATCCGTCCTCCCGATCGTGGGCCTCTATCGCCAGTTCGAACTCGATTCCGTCGGTCTGTACGACGTTGCCGGCTGTGGCTGGTAGCGACCACTCGAAGCCGAGACAGTGGGGCCTTCCAACCCCGAGACAGCCCGTACAGAGCCGGGCGACGGTCGATAGGGCACCGATTACGTCCGTGAGGAAGCCTTCGGCGATCGTGGTGTCGAGCATCCGAACGCCGTGACATGCAAGAGGCCCATCGTCGATCCAGACCGAAGCCTCGAGGGCGTCCGGAAGCTCGCCAACTGTGTCGCTGGAGTCTCCCGCCTTCCGTTCCGGCTCGGCCCGGCTGTTTTCCTCCTTCGCGGTGAGATCGCCGGTCAGATCAATCGAGATTGGGTCTGATCTCTCCGGTTCTTCAGCGAGCCAGATACCGATCGCCAAGAACCCGACGTCCCCAGGCATCACGTTCTCGAGCGAAATGACCGGACCTGAAACCTCGGGAACGTAGATCGGAGACTCCCTAGGATCGAGGGTGTCCTTCGCCGTCGCCAGCCCGGTGCCGTCCTGGTGTTCCAGAAGCGTCCCATTGTAGGTCTCGTATCGGGCAACCAGGACACGGTCGTCGCCGCAGCTCTGGACGTCGGTGTACGAAGTGTAGGGCGAGGCGGTTGTCAGCGTCGATAGAATCGCCACTCCCACTCCCCCAAGCCCGAGGGACGCGAGTACTCCCTGTCGCGTGTACCGTGGCATCTGTGTCTCCCCCTACCCGTCGGGCCGCGATCGGTCACGACGGCGGTCAGATTCCGACATCGGGGCCGCCCCACCGACGGCCCCCGCCGGAGTGATTCCGTGCCCGCCCTACGAGGGCCCCCCTGTTATGTATGTAGCGGGTACGGGCGTGAACGGTGCTGAACAGTATTCGTAAGGAGGGTCTACGCGATTGGATTGGAAGCCTACTACTGTCGATCGAGGATCGCCGCCCCGAGTCGAGTCGATGGCGTGTGGGCCTCCGAGTCGCTCACGAACATCTTGCTGGCGCGGTGGTACCTGCATCACTCCCCCGAAACCCACCGGCGGAGTCGAACCGCCGAGATGCCGGCGTGGGTCAAGTGCCCGGATTGTACCTGCTATCAGCTCTGCAGTGTGTCATCCTGCCACGTGCTGGTGTCGCTCCAGTCGAAGCCACTCGGAAGTTCGGCGTCGACTCGAGCGTTCGAGCCCTGTGGATTCAGGGGATTGTTCGGTGCCCCCGGCTCGTGTATCGACTGCATGGCGAAGCGGTAATCGTCTCCACCGACATCCAGACGACTCCACGCAACCTCGATCCTGAAGACGTTCGAGTTGCTGTCGTACGCGGCGGAAATCCCCGAGACGTTCGCTGGATCGTCAGTGATTCCACCATTCTCGAGGTAGGAGAAGCCAGCACCGCCACTCTCCCAGAGCACCTGGAAGTCCCAGGCGCCTCCATCAGATTCGGGAGCGAATCCGATCGCCATGTTCGACGGATCATCCATCCCAAGGGTGGGTTGGATCCTGAATTCAACCGGGTCCCCGTACGTGACGTCGACCTGAATCGGCTGCAGTTGGGCGGCACCTCCCTCCGACGTACCGTTGATGTCAGAGATAGGGACCTGCTCATTTCCGAACCCAAGATCGGAGGTCCGATGGACGAGCACTTCATCGCTGGTGAACGAGCGACTCGGCAGTAGTCCAGAGCCATCGTTGTGACGGCACTGCTCGGTGTAGAACCCGAGATCGAAGGTGACAGAATCTGTCTGAACCTCGTTGGCGTGGTCGACCGGCAACCACCAGGCCAAACCGATCGCGTTATTCGTCGACGGCGAGACGCAGTCCCGATTTGCATCGCTGGGATCGCCGTTGATCTCGTCGAACTGAGTGCTCCGGTCACCATCGAGCGGAATTCCGTGGCCCCGCTCTAGCTCCTCGAGCAGCTCTCCGAGCGTGCCCCTGAAGAAGCTCTCCTCCCCGGCGATCTGCTGGCTGATCTGACCGAAAATCTGGGTCAGCTGGCCGGCGCCACCGGTGTAGAAGTGATCCGAGTCGCTGGCCATGTCCTCGAGCAGATCCTCCGTATTGCTGGACGTTCCCAGGCCAATAGTGTAAATCTCGACTCCGTTGGCCTTCGCACGATCTGCCTCCTCGCGGGGATCGTCCTCTCCGAACTGGGCCCCCTGATCGCCGTCTTGTGTGTAATCTCCCGAGGAATCGTCGTTAACATTCGGGGAGCCGTCCGACAAGACCACCATGATCTTGTCGGCATCCGATCGATCGTTACCACTCGGACTGATCTGGCTAGAGTAATCGGTGCCACTCTCACTTCCGCGTAGTTCTTCTTCGCCGCCGTTAATACCGCCCTCAATGTTCGTAGATCCGTTCGCACCTATAGTGTCGATGGCGGATTTCGCGTCTGCTGCACTGGTCGTGAGACCCTGATCGAGTTGTTCCTGGTCGGCAAAACTCGTCACACCAACCTGCGCGGCATCTGGACCCAGGTTTAGAGCGTCGACTAGATTCTTCGCAGCCGCTCGCATCTGATCGTTGTTGTCACCACTCATCGAGCCGGATCGATCCATCACGAGGACGACATCAACTTTTCCGGCGGCCTCGCCACCGGGCTCGTACACGTTGTCGAGGTCTTCGTCGTACCAGGCAAGCGTCTCGATCGCGTCGAGTAACTCGACGTGCCGGCCGGTCGAATTGCTCGTGTTGGGTCCACCGACTTCGTCGGGATCCTTCCGTTCGGGTTCGGTGTGCCCGTTCTCGGCAGCCTCGACGAGTTCGCCTTGCAGCCAGACGTATCCGGGATTGTCACACAGATGGAAACTGAGTGTCAATTCACCGAAGTCGCCCGGCTTGACGTCATCGAGAGAGACGAGTGGTTTGTACTCGCCCGCCTCATCGTCCCAGGTGTCGTCGTTGAGGGTCCGAGCCGGATCGCCACGGTCCGGATTGAGATCCTCGGGTGTGTCAGCGAGGATGTCGCAATATTCGTTCTCGCCGTAGCGGTGCAGAGACTGCGAGCCGTTGTCCCCGTCGTCCGGGTAGGCCTCAATCGCCGTCATGGCCATGTACTCGTCGATGGCGTCTTCATGGACCCAGACGAGCGGATTCTGCGGATCGGGCATCGGGTGGAAGGCGTCATCATCGGGATCCGAGTGACGAACACCTTCGACCAATTCTTCGGACTCCTCATCATCGCTGACATCGACCATCACCTGCTCGTTGGTGAGATGATAGTGCTCCTCCCAATCCACTTTGAGGTCAAGCGAACCGGCCACGAGCCGGTTGTCCGAATATGTCTCTTGGTCGCTGAAGTACGCACTCGTACCGAGTCCCGCACCCGCGGAGGCGAGCCCGACGGCCGAGAGGCCACCGAGTACCTTCCGCCGAGTGAGGTCGTACAGTTGTGGGTCTTTTTCTGACATGGTATGTCTCCCCCCGTCGCCCCCGCCACAACGACGGACGCGTCGGGCTGGACGTTCGAAGAAGTGGGTGGGGATTACCTATGATCCCGTTTAGCCCGGTTTAACGGCTCGATAGGCGCGTTTCGGGATCGATGCACGTTCGATATGGAGGGCATACGAACGACCATTGCCTGTAGAATACGATTGGGCACCACACCCGGCCCGTCCGGCGAATAACGGGCCCCTATCGGCTCGACGGTGACCCGTAGCCGGCCCATGGTTAAGTGGGACCCCTTCGAGAGGGTCTCCGCCGGCTGCAGATGGGGTGTCGCCGGCGGGGGGAGCCCGAATGGCAGGCAACAGCAGTCAGCTGTCCCGGTTCACGCTCGATCGCGTCCCGGAGTCCAGCGTTTACACCGTCCTCAGCAACGAGCGCCGCCGGGCGACGCTCCAGACGCTGTTGCGCACGCAAGACGAGGTCACGGTCCGAGAGCTGTCTGAAATCATCGCGGCAAAGGAGGCCGGCGAGTGCCCGGCGCCGCGGAACGTGCGGCAGTCGGTCTACGTCTCCCTGCACCAGACACACCTGCCGACACTCGACGAGCACGGGCTGATCGAGTACGACACGGATCGAAAGATCGTCCGGTCGAGCGGACGCGCCCGCGACGTGGAACCGTACCTCGACGTCCGGACGGTCTTCGGCCTGAGCTGGGTCGGGATCTACCAGTGGCTTGGCATCCTCGGCCTGTGTGCGATGGTTGCCACGGTCGCCGATGCGCCCATCCTGGAGATGCTGTCGCCAATTCTCGTCGGGAGCGGGTTCCTCGGCTTGTTCGCTCTCGCGAGCGGTATCCGGCTCTGGCGAGCCCGTGGCGAGATTCTCTCGATCCTGATCGGGGGTGGCTCACCCGCACCCGAGTGACGAGCGGTAAAATTTAGTATATCGGGCCGTTGTCAAAACAGTAGCATCTTTACGTGGCTGTCTCGTTGTGTCCCGACGTGCGGACGAGGGGGGAAGCCCGTGTCAGTCAAGGTAGATCCATCCACCGGCGAATTAGCGGCCGATCCGCTGCCAGAGCTGACGGCCGACGTCGCCTTCGACCTGCTGAGTAACGCTCGCCGACGGTACGTCCTTTGCTACGTCAGGGAACGGGGAGAGGCATCCGTCCGCGAACTGTCGCGGTACACCGCGGCCTGGGAGAACGACGTCACGCCGCCGGCGGTGTCGTCTTCGCAACGCAAGCGCGTCTACAGTGCGCTCCACCAGACGCACCTGCCACGGCTCGACGAATACGGCGTCGTTTCGTACAACCCGGATCGGGGGACGGTCACGCCGGAGCCACGGCTCGACCTGCTCCAGGAGTACCTCCAGCAGCCGGCGGACCGCGAACCGAGCTGGCACCGCTACTACCTGGGCATCGGCCTGGCGGCGACGGTGCTCGCGCTGGGCATCATCGGCGGGCTGCCGGTGCTCGAGACCGTCCAGCCGGGCGTCGCCGCGCTCGTCATCGGGACGGCGGTGGTCGTGGGAGCAGGCATCCATACCATCACCATCGCACGGCGCGTCTCACCGAGTTTCTCCGACCTCCGGCCGCCAACCGATCATGAGCCGGGGTTTACGGTGATCGACGATTGAAGGGGTGATTCCGAGCGATCGTCGGCGCGTAGGCACTGCCTACAGCTCCGAGATAACCAGGAAGCTCATCAAAAGCAGGCGATTTAACCTCGCTCCGGCACGTTTGTAGGACTTCCAGAGGGACGAGTCGCGCAAGACCCCCTACTTAAGTGTGTCGG
>CAYLJD010000095.1:0-8313 GCA_964383875.1 uncultured Halobacteriales archaeon | reverse complement strand
AGATGACGATCACCGGCTGCAAGCACGACTGCGCGCAGTCCCAGATCAACGACGTGGGCATGACGCCGGCGCGGAAAGAGATCGAGGGAGAACAGTATTACGGCTTCCACGTCCGCGTCGGCGGCGGGCTCTCGGACGGCCCGCGGATGGCCTCGGATCTGGACGTGTTCGTCCTGCCCGAGCACGCCGTGGAGTTCTGCCGTGCGGTCGCCCAGACGTTCAAGGAGCTCGGCGACCGCAACAACCGCGGCGTCTGCCGGATGCGCTACCTCGTCGAACAGCTCGGCCCCGAGAAGTTCGAGGAAGCGATCCGGGATCGCTGTACCGTCGGCCTCCCGGAGCGGGGCACCGACCTCACCGAGGGGTACGCCGGCGACCACGTCGGCGTTCACGACCAGCGCGAGGACGGCCTGAAGTACGTCGGCTTCAACGTCGTCACCGGCCGGATGGGCGGCGACGAGTTCGCCGCGGCGGCCCAAGCGGCCCGCGAGTACGGCGCCGAGGAGTCGACGATCCGTCTCGCGACGGACCAGAACTTCCTGATCACCCACGTCCCCGAGGAGAACGTCGAGGACCTGCTCGCGGAGCCGTTCGCGGCGGAGTACCAGCCCGACCCCGGTCCGTTCTCGCGCGGCGCGGTCGGCTGTACCGGCAGCGAGTTCTGCAACTACGGCATCATCGAGACGAAAAAGCGTACCAAGCGCTGGGCCCGCCAACTCGACGAGCGGATCGACACCCCGGACGATCTGGCGGTCGTCCGAATGCACATGTCGGGCTGCTCGGCGTCCTGTGCCCAGCCCCAGATCGCCGACATCGGGTTCCGCGGCGAGACGGTGCAACTGGACACTGACGGCGACGGCGATGCGGACGACATGGTCGAGGGGATGGACTTCGGCCTGGGCGGCAGCCTCGGAAGCGACAACGAGTTCCTCGACTGGGTCGAGAGCGCCGTCCCCGCGGACGCCGTGATCCCGGCGCTCGAACGGCTGTTCGACGCCTACGCGGAAGATCGCGAGAACGGAGAGCGGTTCTACGAGTGGACCCGCGGCGTCGACAACGACCGGCTCCGTGCGATCATGCGGGACGCCGACGCGTCCGTGTCGAAAGGGGTGGCCGCCGATGACTAGCGAGGACCCGGACGCCGACGACCACCCGCTCCCCGGCGTCCCCGAGACGGCGGGCGACGAGGACGCCCCGTCGGTGCCGCGCGTCGACGGCGCCGGCGTCGAGCGGCCGGCGACCGAGTCCGGCACGGTCCCGGCCGATCAGGTGGGACCGAAAGATGATGCAGACGCCGCGGACGGCGCAGACGCCAGTGCTGACGGAGTGCACGCCGACGAGTCGGGCGACGACTGCGGGTGCGACTCCTGCGGCTGCGGCGACGGCGGCGGAGGTGAGCGGGCAGTCGCGGACGGTGGAGCGACGCCAGCCAACGTCTCGTCGGACGGCAAACTCCGCGAGGTTGAGTTCACCGAGCCCGCGGAGGGCGTCAGCCAGGACATCGACGGCGAGGGCGCCGACCCGCCGGACAGGCGCGTCCAGCTGCCCGAGGGCGCCGAGCTGGAGACGCCGAGCTACGAGATCCGCTCGGCGATGAACGACATCGAGACGCCCGACGAGAAGACCTGGTTCATGGAGCTCGACGAGGCCGTCGTCGACGAGGGCCGGTGCATCCAGTGTGGCACCTGCGTCGCGGCGTGTCCCTCGGACTCGATCGGCATCGGCGACGACGACCTGCCCGAGCTGGTGAAGATGTGCACGGGCTGCTCGCTGTGCTGGGACTTCTGTCCCCGAGGCGGCCTGCGCTACGAGCGCCAGTGGAAGATCACCGGCGGCGAGGACAACGTTAGTGGTGCTGGCGATCCGATTACCGAGTTCTCTGCGCGGGTCACAGACGACTGGCGAGAGAACTCCCAAGACGGTGGCGTCGTGACGGGCGTTCTCAGCCAACTACTCGAGACCGGTGAGATCGACGGCGCACTGATCGCCACCGAGAGCGACGAGGACCCGTGGAAGGCAGAGGCATTTCTCGCGACTACGACGGAGGAGGTAGTCGCTAATACCGGGACTATCTACAATCAGACGATGGCCCTCGGCCATCTCGATATCTCTCAGTGGGAGCACAAGCTCCCGGACAAACCCTGGTCTGAATTGTCGCTGGCAGTCGTGGGGACTCCCTGTGAGATCGAGGGCATCCGCGCCCTCCAGGACTTCGAGTGGGAATATGGGAGCCAGGAAGAAGGCGTACGGGCGATCGACTACACGATCGCGCTGATGTGTACGAAAAATTTCAATTACAAATCGCTCATCGGCGAAGAACTCGTCGACCAACGAGACATCGATATCGATTCTGTTGGGAAAATGGACGTTCTCCACGGGAAGCTGATGGTCGACGATAGAGAGGGCAATCGCATCCTCACCGAGGACATCGAAGAGTTCCACGACGCGGCGCTAAAGGGGTGTGACGAGTGTGCAGACTTCACCGGATTCTGTGCCGACTTGACGGTCGGTTCCGTCGGTTCGAGTGACGAATTCTCGAGCGTAATCGTCCGGACCGAGGCGGGTCTAGACGCCTGGGAACAGACCGAGCCAATTCTGGAGTACCACGATCTAGAAGATCGGTCGGCAGTGGGCAAACTCCAGGGGTGGGATAAGAAAAAAGCGTTCGAGAGCCTCGAACGGCCGTTCGATCCGGACGCGCCCCGATTCATCGATTATACCGACCACGCCGAACAGTACGGGACCATCACCAACCCCCACGAGACCGACCACTAGGCGCCTTCGATCAGGAGTCGTCCGGTTCGTACGGGTGGGCGTCGTCGACGGTCGGGGCGCCGATTGCGAGGACCCTACACGGTTCGTCCGCCTCCGCCGGGTTGAACGCCCGGTGTGGACTCCCGGGTTCGGCGACGAACACTTCGTCCGTCCCCACGACGAATTCGCCCTCGGGAGTTTCGACGTGGAGTGTCCCCTCAAGAACGTAGAACACCTCGACCTGTTCGTCGTGATAGTGGTAGGCAAGCGGTGGTTGTTGTCCGGGTTCGACAACGTACTGTCGGAGGCCAAGCGGCGAGTCCTGATAGTCTAACTCTGCCGCGGTGCTGATCGAGCGAATGTCGGCCGGGCGATCGTCGAACTGCTCCAGGTTATCCGGGTCGATGTGGTGGTAGCCCATTGCACTATCCTGGTACCTGCCATGCCATCAATGCAGGGCCTCGGAGTGACCGGGAGTCCGCCAGGGGAAGCCTTTACCGCGCTCACCGCCTACCGCCGCCAAGATGGTACTCGACGACCTCGGGAGTTCGCTCCGGAGCACGTTGAACAACCTCCGGGGTAAGTCCCGTATCACCGAGGAGGACGTCGACGAGGTCGTCAAACAGATTCAACGGTCACTCATCCAGGCCGACGTCGACATCGCCCTCGTCCAGGATCTCTCGGATAGTATCAAAGCCCGCGCACTCGAAGAAGAGCCTCCAGCAGGAACGTCGCCGCGGGATTGGGTCCTCCGAATCGTTTACGAGGAACTGGTCGAACTGGTCGGTGAGTCGACCGAACTGCCACTCGAACCCCAGACGATCATGCTCGCTGGCCTGCAGGGTTCGGGGAAGACGACTTCTGCGGCAAAGATTGCGTGGTGGTTTTCGAAGAAAGGGCTCCGACCGGCGATCATTCAAACCGATACCTTCCGACCCGGAGCGTACGAGCAAGCCCAAGAGATGGCAGAACGAGCGGAAGTCGGATTTTACGGAGATCCCGACGGAGACGATCCCGTCCAGATCGCTCGTGACGGCCTCGAGGCGACTGCAGACGCAGACGTCCGGATCGTGGATACGGCCGGACGCCACGCTCTCGAAGACGATCTCATCGACGAATTAGAGCAAATCGATCGGGTCGTCGAACCCGACCACACGTTGCTGGTGCTCGATGCAGCGATCGGCCAGGGTGCAAAAGAGCAGGCCGGTCGGTTCCAGGATGCCGTCGCGGACGGAATCGACGGCGTCGTGATCACCAAACTCGACGGGACGGCAAAAGGTGGGGGCGCACTCGCCGCGGTCAACGAGACGGACTCGACCATCGCCTTCCTCGGAACGGGTGAGACGGTCAAAGACATCGAACGCTTCGAGGCATCCGGCTTCGTCTCCCGGCTGCTCGGGATGGGCGACCTCAAACAACTCACCGAGCGCGTGGAGCGGGCCATGGAGGAGACCGGGGAGGGCGACGAGGACTGGGAGCCCGAGGACATTCTGGAGGGGCAGTTTACCCTCGAAGACATGCGCAAGCAAATGGAGGCCATGAACAAGATGGGGCCGCTCGGGCAGGTGATGGACATGATCCCGGGAGTTGGCGGTGGGTTGAAAGATCAATTGCCCGACGACGCGATGGACATCACGCAGGACCGGATGCGTGACTTCGAGGTTGTAATGGATTCGATGACGGACGAGGAGCTCCAAAATCCCCGGATCGTGGGTGCTAGCCGAACCAAACGGATCGCCCGCGGATCGGGCAAACCGGCCGACCGGGTTCGGGAACTGCTCGAGCAACACCGGATGATGGAACGGACATTGAAGCAGTTCCAGGGGATGGGCGAAGGGGATATGGAGCGGATGATGCAGCAAATGCAAGGTGGCGGCGGTATGGGTGGGATGGGTGGTATGGGCGGTGGCGGCAACCCATTCGGAGATTGAGGATCCAGAGCGCTGGCACTCCTGTTAGAAACGCCGGCCAAGTCGATGTCTGGCACGCGGTCCGTCATGTTTCACTCACTGGGTGCACTCAAACGGCATTCGAAGGGAGATCCACGTGTTGAGCTGTCTCAAGTGTCCCCCACTTGCCAGCGTCTACCAGACCAGAGACACGTCATCCTCGGAGCATTGGAACGCTAGCCGCGTGAAGAACGGGCGACGCGCGCTGTGATACCATGAAGCTGGAGGCGCCCTTCAGCCAGTTATCGGACGGCCATCCTCGGTCGGTGGGGCCACGTAGTCGATGAACGCTTCGACATCGGGATCGTGGACGTGCACGTGCACGCTAATGACACCGAGTTCGACGGATTCGTCGACGCTGAAGGTAACGACGCCTTGGGTGGCCGGTTGTTTCTGTACCCGAAAGGAAAAGTCCTCACCCTGCAGCTGATCGAAGAACACTGAGCGAGCGGTATCCAGTATCTCCTGGCGGTGTAAGAGTTCTGAGAAATGTTCCATCGAGTGGACAGTGGCTGTCATTTCGCCATGGCGGCGTGTCGGCTCAGCCGTTGGGAATATCTCCCGAATCGCCGCTGCCACGCGATCCGCTACCTCGGTTTCGTACACCGGAGCAGTAATTTCGACGTCGACACTGTAGTGCACGGTTTACTCCTCCGAAACTGCTGTCTGGTTCTCTACCAGCAGCGTCCGAATTCGGTTCCGGAACGTCGCGAGGGACGTTGTATTCTCGATGGTGATGTCTGCCTGCTCCATGGCCTCCCCCATCCCGAAGCCCAGTTCACGGGCGTCCCGGTCGGCCAAGTCTTCACCCCCGGCGTCGGCCTGCGCGTCACGGCCACGAAGATCGAGTCGTTCGGCCCTGGTCTCGAAGGGGGCTTCGACGGTAACCAAGACAAAATCTCCGCCAAAGGCCTCCCGAAACCGTTCGACCTCCACGTCCGACCGAATCCCGTCGACGACCACCGTCTCGGCATCCTCGAGTGCATCCCGGATGAGTGGCAGCGAGCGCTCCGCGATTGCCCCCTCTCCAAGTTCATCACGAAGCGCCCGTGCAACCTCACCGTGGTGAGTCGCCGGGTCAACGCCCCGGTCCCGGCATTCCGCACGAATGACGTCACCCATGGTGACAACGGGAACGCCGAGTTCCTTGGCCACCGCAGCTGCCTCGCTCTTGCCGCTTCCTGGCAGTCCAACGAGGCCGATGACTTCCATCACGTGACGGTACCCCGAGCAGCGCAAAAAGGACTGCGTCTGGCCGACTGACTCACCGCTCTCGAACGACGACGAACTCGGCCAGATCGCGAAGATAGGCCATCGCGCGCGAGTCTGCCGCCTCGGCTGCGTCCAGTGCCGCGAGCGCGGCTTCACTCTCTTCGTGGGCACGACGGTTTGCCTCCGCTGGCGTCAGATCAGTCACTTCCACCAACGACGGGCGTTCCTTTGCGGCATCCTGCCCTGTGGGCTTTCCCAGTGTCGCCGCGTCCGCCGTGGCGTCGAGGACGTCATCACGCATCTGGAACGCGACGCCGACGCGTTCGGCGTAGCGACCGAACGTTTCGACCGTATACGCGTCGGCTTCTGCCGCTATCGCCCCGAGTTCTGCCGCGGCCCGAAACAGCGCCCCGGTTTTTCGGCGTGCTAATTCCATATACTCGGATTCATCAACCGGTTGATCGACCAATTCTGTGGCCTCTCCTTCACCCAGGTGGACCATCGCCTCGGAGACTGCCTGCATGGCACGCTCGTCCGTCGAAAACAGGGCAAAGGCCTCACCCAAGAGCCCATCCGATGCAATGATCGCCGGACCGAATCCGTATTTAGCCCACGCCGACTCGTTGTTCCGACGGAGACGGGATTCGTCAATAATGTCGTCGACGACCAACGACGCGTTGTGGACGAGTTCCACCCCCACAGCGAAGTCAACCGCATCCTCGACGTCACCACCGAGGGCCTCGCAGACGAGAATCGTCACTGTAGGCCTCACTCGCTTGCCCCCGGACAGGGCGACGTGTTCGATGTCGTCGGCGAGTTCCTCCGGCTCCACACTGTCAAGGACCGTCCCCATGCGCTCCTCGACGCGCTGTCTACGCCGGTCGAGGTGCTCCATCGAGGCGTTCTAGTCCGGTGGCGGGCAAGTAGGTGACGGAACCACGGTGCAAACACTCAGGGTCGGTTCCGAACAAGAGTGGATATGCGCCGTCGACCTTTTCTGGCCAGTGCAGGACTTCTCGTTGGGGCCTTGGCTGGGTGCGTGGGAGACCTGGACACGGCCACCGAAACCCACACCTTGACAGGGTTGACGTCAGAGCGACGCCTCGCCGTCCTAAACCGCAACGGGGACGTGACCGTAGAACCGTCCGAGCAGCCAGAACCGACCATTTCACTTACCAAACGGACCCGTCGGGGCGTCGATCTGTCACGGGTGTCCATCAATCGTCAGGTCACAGACGGGAGACTCGAGATAACACCGTCACTGCCGACGAGCGTTGCCCCCGGAGATGTTTCCATCGACATGGTATTCGCAGTTCCCCGAAATAGCCAATTGGCCGCGGTCGAAACTGACAACGGTGCGGTCACCGTCACCGGCGGGCGGGGTGATGTGACGGCCCGGTCGACCAATGGATCGGTCACCGTTCAGAACGTGGATGGATATGTCTCGGCCGCGACGAGTAACGGCGATGTTCGCGTCCGGAACACCACGGGTATCGACGAGGTTCGATCTATCAATGGATCAGTCAATGGTGATGTCGCGGCAATTCGCCAGGACGTCGTGATCGAAACAACGAACGGCGACATCGCCATCGCGCTTGCTCCCACGCTCAACGCACGCCTGGAAGCATCGACCGTCACCGGTTCGGTCACCGTCCGAGATGTCCCGCTGGGCGACACCACGAATGGTGAAAAACACGCCTCCGGAACACTCGGGGCGGGAGACGGCACGGTGACCGTCCAAACGACCAACGGCTCGATCACGCTCACGGAACTGAAATAACGCCGATAACCGGGGTGTGGACGCCTGAAGACGCCAAGGTTTTTATGGGTTGGATAGCCTACCACCGAGAACTCAATGATAACGCCGTCCGACGGACTGTCGGCAGGCAGAGTGTAACACAGATGCAGGAACTCGAAGAGGGCGTTTCGGGATTCAAAGTCCAAGGCGGTTGGGTCGACGTGGTTGAACTCGGCGAACGGATCGAGTCGGCCCTCAGAGAAATAGCCGACGAATCCGATGTCGATATTCCCGAATCCGCCATCGACGATTTCGAGGAATGGCGACCAAAACCCGACGAGCGCCTCGACGAGGACGTCAACGTGAAAACCGCCAAACAGGCTAGCGTCGAAGAAGGCCGCGGGGAACGAGCCGGAAAGGCACCAGACGAAGACCTCAAGGCAGCCGGTGAGAAACTGAGCGAATCGTATCGAAGCCTCGACGAGCCAGATGAGGCGGTTGAATCATGGGGAGAGAGCATCGATTACGTCGCGCGAGCTGCAGATTCTGCGGGACGACGGGCGATACGGAAGGTCGAAGACGCCGTCTATCGGAACGTCATGACGCAGATCGCGCCCTACTACTTCGACAACGAACTCGTCAGCGCGAACCTCCAGCGCG
>CAYLJD010000094.1:0-8356 GCA_964383875.1 uncultured Halobacteriales archaeon | reverse complement strand
AAATCTTGGTGAGGCGCGCGTCCCGCCAGTAGCGTTCCAGCGGGTAGTCTGTCGTGTAACCGTTGCCACCGTGGATCTGGATACCTTCACTCGTCACCTCCTCGGCCATCTCCGAAGCGTAGTACTTCGCCATGCAGGCCTCCATGTCACACCGCCCGCCGGCCTCTTTCTGTGTGGCCACGTAGTGGGTGAGTTGGCGCGCCGCTTCGATTTTCGTCGCCATCGTCGCGAGCTTGAACCGGATGGCCTGGAAGTCGCCGATCGGTTGTCCGAACTGTTCGCGATCCTGGGCGTAGGCCAACGAGTCCTCGAGGGCGCCCCGGGCCAGCCCGATCGACCGCGCTGCCGTGTGGATTCGGGCCGTCTCGAACCCTTCCATGATGTAGTAAAAGCCCTGCCCCTCCTCGCGGCCGAGGAGATTGCGTTCGGGGATCCGGACGCCGTCGAGGTGGAGCTGCCAGGTGTTCCAGCCCTTGTACCCGATCTTGTTGATCTTCTCGGCCTCGAGGCCGTCGACGTCGAACTCGCCGGCGGTCTTCTCGAGGACGAACGACGAGATGCCCCGGTGAGGCGGGTCAGCGTCGGGATCGGTCTTGGCGTAGATGACGATGTGGTCGGCGCCCTCCGCGAACGTACACCACATCTTCTGGCCAGTGAGGACGTACTCGTCACCGTCCTTCTCGGCGACGGTCTGGAGGCTCGCGGCGTCACTTCCGGCCTCGGATTCCGAGAGTGCGGTCGCCCCGAGCCGGTCGCCGCTGACTCGGTCGGGCACGAACCGTTCACGTTGGTCCTCAGTGGCCCCGCGGAGATCCCCGCCCCGGACGATGATGCTGGCGACGCTCATCCATCCCCGCGCCAGTTCTTCGGTCACGACGGCGAGCGCGAGTGGGCCCATGCCGAGCCCGCCGTACTTCTCGGGTGCCATGATCCCGAAGAAGCCGAGGTCGGCGAGCTGGTCGCGCAGTTCCATGCTCATCGGTTCGTCGGCCGGATCGCGCTCGTCCGCCTCGGGACGCACCTCGTTCGTCACGAACCGGCGCGCCTCGTCGCGGATCATCCGCAGTTCGTCGTCCAGGTAGGTCATAGTGAGGGGCCCGTCGGGGACGCCTTAGGCGTGTCGGTGGGTCCAGTCTCCGTCACTCGGTGTCCGGTTCGACGGCCACGGCATCCGTGTCGAGCATGGATTCGATGGTCGCCTCATCGAACCCGGCCTCCACGAGAATCTCGTGCGTGTGCTCGCCTAGCAGCGGCGCCCGGTGCCGGACGCCACCGGGCGTCTCGCCGTGTTTGATCGGCGTGCCGGCGACCTGGACGGTCTCGCCGGTGTCAGCGTGGTCGACGCTGGGAAGCATCTCGCGGGCGGCGAAGTGTGGGTCGGCAAAGATGTCGGAGACGTCGTTCACCGGGCCACACGGGACCTCGTCGCCGAGCAGGTCGAAGAGCTCCGCTTTGGTGTGTTCGCGTGTCCACTCGGCGACAATCGGGCGGAGCTCGTCGGCCGCCTGGAGCCGGTCGTCTTCTTCTGGATACGCATCGACGAGATCCGGTCTGTCCATGTGTCTGCACAGCGCCGCCCACTGGTGATCAGCCGGGGCGGCGATGACCACGTAGCCGTCTGCCGTTTCGAACCGATCGAAGGGGAAGATGAGCGGGTGCGTGTTGCCCTGGGGGCCGGGCACGTCGTCACCCACGGAATACTGGTGGACGATGCGTTCGGACAGCGAGAGGACGCTGTCGACCATGCCGACATCGACGAACTGCCCCTCGCCGGTGCGGTCCCGGTGGCGGAGCGCCGAGAGGATCCCGACGACTGACAGGACGGCTGGGAAGATGTCGCCAACCCCGGGACCGACCTTCGTGGGCCCGTCCGTGCCGGTGATGCTCATGATGCCCCCCATCGCCTGGGCAATGAGGTCGAACGCGGGCCGTTCGGCGTAGGGACTCTCGCCGGTTCGTGGGTCGCCGAATCCCCGGATCGCAGCGTAGACGAGGCCTGGATTGCGCTCGGCGAGTGTCTCGTACCCGAGATCGAGGCGTTCCATCGTGCCCGCCCGGTAGTTCTCGACGAGGACGTCGGCGTCGTCGACGAGTGCGAGCACGGCCTCCCGGCCCGCGTCTGTCTTGAGGTCGATGACGATACTGCGCTTGTTCCGGTTGACGCTGTTGAAGTATCCGCCGTACGCCTCGTCCTCGTGGAGGTGTGGACGGTTACTCCGCGTCCGATCGCCGTCGGGTGATTCGACCTTGACGACGTCCGCGCCGAGATCAGCGAGTACCATGGTCGCGAATGGACCGGCGAGCATCTGCGTGAGGTCGATGACCCGGAGGTCGGTCAGCGGGCCGGATCGATCCGCCTCGGCCATGCTACGTGTCCCCGTCGTGCGACCGTTTCTTCAGCAGCACCGTTTTGGTTGCGCCGAGGACCTGCTCGCCGTCCTGGTTGTATCCCCTGACGCGGAAGGTGACGACGCCTCCGTCGTCACGGTCGTCCGCCGCACGTGTATCCAGGACTTCGCTCTCGGCGTAGAGGGTGTCCCCGTGGTAGACCGGCTGCTGGAAGGACACGTCGTCGTACCCGAGTTCGGTGATGGCGTTTTCGGAGATGTCCTCCGAGGCGAGCCCACAGACGAGCGCGAGGTTGATGCCGCCGAAGCTGATCCGCTCGCCGAACTCGCGATCCTGCATCTGGTCCTCGTTGAAGTGGGCCTGCGCCGTGTTGAGCACGAGGTTCGTCAGCTGGACGTTCTCGACGGCACTCATCGTCTTGCCGCGGGTGTGCTCGTACACGTCACCCTCGGTGAAGTCCTCGAAGTAGTTGTGATCGCCGGTGCGGCCCATACTCAGTCCTCCTCCGGGGGATTTCGCTTTTCGATCAAGTTCGTCCGGTCGTACTCGAGGACGACCGCGCCGTCTGGACGGGTGCCCCGCGTGTGCCACGTGACGATCCCCTGGTGCGGTCGGGATTCGCTTTCGCGTTTGCGCTCGACGGTACTGTCCGCGTACAGCGTCTCTCCGGGATAGACGGTTTCGTGAAAGACGAGGTCGTCGAGCCCGAGAAAGGCCCCACCGGCCTCACTCAGATCCTGGACGCTCATCCCGAAGACGACGTTGAACGCGAGCAGGTGGTTCACGACGACGCCGTCGAACCCGAGTTCCCGGGCGTACTCCTCGTTGAAGTAGGTCGGATTCGCGTTCATCGTCAGGGTCGTGAACAGGCTGTTGTCACCCTCGTTGATCGTGCGACCCCAGTGGTGTTCGAATTCCTGTCCCTCGGTGAAATCCTCGAAGTAGTTGATCTTCTCGACGCGTTTTTTCTCTGACATGATTTGCCTCGGTGTGCTTCGGCGCGGTTCACTCCACCAGTCCCATTGCCCGTGCGCGTTCGAGCCGCCCGCGAGCCCGCCGGAGTGTCGCCTCGTCGACCATCTCGCCGTCGACCTCGACGGCCCCACGACCTTCGGCCTGCCCAGCCTCCATCGCTTCGACGATCCGCTGAGCCTGCTCGATTGCTGCGTCACTCGGGGCGTAGACTTCGTTGGCAATCGCGATCTGGCTGGGGTGGATGGCCCACTTGCCGACGAATCCCAGCGTCGCGGACCACTCACACTCCCGGCGATAGCCGTCGGGATCCGAGAAATCGGCAAACGGGCCGTCGATGGCGTCCAGCCCGTTCGCCCGGGCCGCGACGACGATGTGATTGCGTGCGGCGTGCCAGACGTCGCCGGGATAGCCGCTGCCCTCGCCGCCGACGTTCTCGACATCGACACCCTGGGCGGCCGCGTAGTCGCCCGGGCCGAAGATCAACGCCTCCAGCCGGTCACTCGCGGCCGCGATCTCGTCGACGTTTTGCATCGCCGTTGTCTCTTCGATGAGGACTTCGATCCCGATCCGCTCGTCGATGCCGAGGTCGGCCTCGAGGCTCCCCAGGATCGTATCCACCGTATACACGTCGGCGGCACGCTCGATCTTCGGGACGATGATGACGTCCAGTTCCTCGCCGGCACCTTCGACCACGTCAAGCAGGTCGCCGTAGGCATAGCGCGTCTCGAGGCCGTTGATCCGGACGGCGACGGTGGTGTCGGTCCAGTCCAGCTCGCGGATGGCGTCGACGATCTGCGTCCGCGCGGCTTTCTTCTCGTTTGGGGCGACCGCGTCCTCGAGGTCGAGCATCACCTCGTCCGCTGCGGAGTCGGCGGCCTTTGCCATCATCTCCCGGCTGCTCCCGGGCGTGGTCAGTTCGCTTCGCCGCACGCGCATTGCCGGATGGACAGGGCAGGCACCCTTAGAGGTATCGCCACCGGATGGTCGACGGGCTACAGCCCCTCGAGTGCCGCGTCAACGTGCTCGCACCCCCGAAGCGAATCCAGACGGCCGTGGATTTCGATAGCCGTCTCGCGATCGATTGCCCGCGTGGCACAGTCGATGAACTTCGTCCGGAGGTCGGCGTCCGGGAGTGGATCGTCGTGTGTCCCCGGTGGACCATCGAGTGAGGTGGTGTGGGTCTCGCCAGCCGTCGTGTCGATGCGAACGGTCGTTTCGTGAGATCCGTACGGAAGGTCGGCATTCACGGCAAAGTCGACCCGCTCTCGAACCGTCTGGACGTCGGGATCGGCCACGGCGTCGTCCGCGAAGGCGGCGAGGCTGACACGGTCCCGCACGATGCCACAGGCCACCGTGTACTCCATCGAGAATTTGGCTTCGAGCCCGGTCGATGGATCCGCGTGGTGGAGCGCGTCCGCGGCACCCTGGGACGCCCGGACGGCGACCGACTCGATGTCGTCTGTATCTAGGTCGTGGTCTGCGGCCAGTCGTGCCGCCGCCTCGATGCTGGAGTGGGTGAAGTAACAGCAGGGGAATTTCTTGATCCCGACACCGTCCTCGACGACGGCCCAGCGGTCGCCGAGCTGGTAGAACGCCCCCGACGCTGGGGGCGATTCGGCGTAGCGGTCAAAAAAGCCCCGCTCGCCATCGATGGCTGCTTCGTCGGCCGTGAACCCTTCTGCCGCGAGCAGTGCCGCCGTGACGCCGGAGCGGGCGGCCTGCCCGGCGTGCATCGGCTTGGTTTCGGTGCCGAAGTTGCGCTTCAGCCCGGCTGGCGTCGAGGCGGCGATGTTGAGCGCATGCCGCGTCTGTTCGGTGACGAGGTCGAGGAGGTGTGCGGCCGTGGCGGCGGCACCGAAGCTCCCCAGCGTGGACGTGGCGTGCCAGCCAATTTCGTAGTGGTCGGGGAGGATCGGCGCGCCGAGATAACACAGGGTCTCGAACCCGGCGACGAACGCAGCGAGGAGATCCTGACCGGACGCCTCGACGTATTCGCCGACCGCGAGCGCGGCCGGGACGAGTGTGACGCTCGGGTGGCCCTCCATCGCGTCGCACACGTCGTCGTAGTCCAGGGCGTGCCCCGCGGTCCCGTTGACAAACGCCGCTGTCGCCGGGTCGGTTCGTCCGTCCTGGCCGAGAAGCCGTGCGGTGCCCGCCGGCTCGCTCCCCTCGATGGCGGGTCCCATCGCCTGGGCGACGCCGGCACCCGTCTCGTCGACGGCACCGGCCACCGTGACGCCGACGGTGTCGACTACGCACCGCTCTGCCAGTCGGAGCCCCGCATCGGGTATCTGGCTGGCAGACAGGCTCGCGACGAACGCCGCGAGGGCGTCAGCTGGACGACCGCCGTCGACGTGCGTCCGCTGTTTGGTCATAGCGCCTGCTCTCGCCGTGGCCCAAAAGAGGTTCCGCCGGAACAACAGAGTCAAGACCCATCCGTCAGACAACGGGCCAATGCCGGAGAAATCCATCGAGGAACTCGAGTCGATGATCGGCACGTCGGTCGTCAGCGTCGAGGACTTCCGTGTCGAAGCTGGCAAAGTCGAGGAGTTCGCCCGGGCAGTCAAGGACGATAACCCCGCTCATCGGGACGGCGACGCGGCGGCCGAACAGGGGTTCGATCGCGTGCCGGCGCCCATCACGTTCGAGCGCGTCTCGTCGTTCCCCCGATACAGTGCCGACGACGGTGGGGGTATCGACATCGGCTTCGCGCCGGAGTACTCGATTCACGGTGAGCAGGCCTACGAGATCGAACGGCCCCTCCAGGTCGGTGATGTCCTCACCGGGACGACCACGCTGACCGAGGTCTACCAGCGCGATGGGTCTCGTGGGGGGACGATGACTTTCGCGGTCATGGAGACGGAATACACCGACGAGACCGGCGACGTCGTCATGAGCGCCAGCTTGACAGTGATCGAAACGGCCGGCGCCATCGAGGAGGACGCGGATGACTGACGCGTTCGCCACCGACGTCACCGCGGCCGACCTTGCCGTCGGCGAGACCGGTCCCGAAGTGGTTGTGGACGATCTCGAGCGTGCCGACTTCGTCAAGTACGCCGGAGCCAGTGGCGACTTCAATCCGATCCACTACGACGAAACCCACGCCCAAGCGGCGGGCTACGACAGCGTGTTCGCACAGGGGATGCTGACGGCGGGATTCGCCGCGCAGGCCGTCGCCGACTGGTTCGGCCTCGGAAACGTCCGTTCGTTCAGCGTCCGGTTTCAGGCCCAGGTCTGGCCCGGCGACACGGTGACCGCTGTGGCGGAGGTGACGTCGATCGAGACAGACGGCGACGTGGCGACGGTCGAGGCGGACGTCAGCGCCACGAACCAGGACGGCGACGCCGTCATCACCGGAACAGCGAGTGCCGAACTCCCTGCCGGGGACTAACTGCTGGCGGTCCGCCCGCCGTCGACGATGCCGAGGCCTTCTCAGCGGTGAGCTGACGGGCTGCCGCCCGACCGGTTCCCGGGCCCTCGCCAGACACGACCGCTGTCCGGTCGGTGCATTGGATCGTCGCGTCATCTCTGTCGGTCACCGCGGTTCGATCGGTCTCGGTCTGCTCGGCCTCGACGGACGCGCTGTGCCGCTCGTTGGGGAGTTCGAAAGGTTAATCGGCCGCAACCGCCGAGAGTCGCCCATGGAACTGCGGGTCATCGAAAAGACTGACACCGAGCTCTCTATCGAGATTGCTGGCGAGGACCATACGTTCATGAACGTCCTCAAGGGCGCGCTGCTGGAGACTGACGGCGTCAGTGCAGCCACGTACGACATGAATCCGGAGCAGTCGGGCGGCCAGACCGACCCCATTCTGACAATCAAGACCGAGGCGGACGTCGACGCCCTGGAGGCGCTGGAAGCGGGTGCCGAACGCGTTGTCGAGAAGTCGACCTCGCTACGCGAGGCGTACGAAGCCGCTGCTTGAGAAACCGGGTTTCAACAGGTGAACTGCGTCAGGTAGAGCGACCCATCCGGAGCGGCATGCACGTCGAGTCCGGTCCGGCCGAGTTCCGCTGGCAGCTGGGCGGGATCGTCGGCCTCATTCGTGTCCGCAAGCGTTCGACCGATTGCGGCTGCCGTGTCGTCGTCGGGTAGTGACACCGTCAGCGGGACAATGCCCACTTCAGATCGGCAGGGCCCTTCGAGCAGGTCGTTCAGTTGCTCGCTCGGTGGAAGCTGCTCGCCGGAGAAGTCGCGTGTCACCCGGCGCTGGTTGTAGAACGTGGCGATTGCGTCGAGCCGCTCGTGTCGCTCGAGTTGTGATGCGCCGGCCGTGCTTCGGCGCTCGTTGAATCGGTCGAGGTAGCCCGCTTCGATCGCCGCTGTGGCAACGCCGTCGATCGAATCGGCGTTTCCCGGCACGTCGGTCACTTCGGGAACCGGCTCGTCGCCAAGTCCCGGCAGGTCGACGATGCCGGCGAGTCCGAGCAGGAGGACCGTCCCGAGGACGATCGCCGCGACGAATCCGAGCGCGTAGCGCGGGGTGAGGAGATCGAGATAGCTCGGTGCGGTCACGTCAGCCTCGTCCACTGTCCGCTCGCGCCGCTCGAGCGTCGGATTCCCGCATCGACTGCACGGTGGATTGTGTTTCGGGTGCTCGCGGCCACAGGCCGTGCACACCCACAGCGTCGTCGAGTCGCTACCGGGCGCCTCGCGGACGATGGCTCGCTCGAAGGTGCCGTGGCCACAATTGTCACACGGGGGATCGTCTTCGGCGTGCGGTTTCCCACACCACTCACACCGCCACTCCATCGGCACGACGGTTGGCTGGCGGGCCAGAAAAGGGTGCCGTCCGGCCGTTACAGGCGAACGGGCACACCACGCTCGGCCAGGTACTCCTTCGTCTCGCGGACGGTGTACTCGCCGAAGTGGAAAATCGAGGCGGCGAGGGCAGCATCGGCCCCTGCGTCCGTGAACACCTCGTAGACGTGCTCGGGACTGCCACAGCCCGAGGAAGCGATCACTGGCGTCGGCACGGCGTCACAGACTGCAGCCATGAGTGGAATGTCGTAGCCATCCTTGGTCCCGTCC
>CAYLJD010000093.1:3099-8406 GCA_964383875.1 uncultured Halobacteriales archaeon | reverse complement strand
GTACGTACTCAACGTCGGCCAGGGCGCGAGTACACTCGTCGTCGGGCCAGACGGGAACACGATGCTCGTCGACACGGGAGACTGGCGTGACGACGGCGAATTCGTCGTTCAATGGCTGCAAACACTGGGCATCGACCGGATCGATCACCTGGTGACCACCCACCCCGACGCGGACCACATCGGCGGCCACGCCGCCGTCATCGAGTATCTCGAAACCCAAGGTGAAGGGGTCGGCGCGATCTGGGATCCCGGCATCACCTCGACGTCGAGAACCTACGAGCAGTACCTCGATGCCGTCGAGTCCCACAACGTGACCCTCTACGAGGCGCGGGCGGGCGACGAGTTCTCACTGGGTCAGCTTCCTGTCTCCGTGCTCGCGCCACCCGAGGGGTACCTCGACGGCGGTGACAGCAACGAGAACAGTCTCGTCCTCCACCTCGAGCACGGCCGGTCGAGTGTCCTCCTGCCGGGGGACGGAGAGCGCGACAGCGAAGCGTACCTCCTGGAGGAGTATGGCGACCGACTCAACTCGACGGTACTGCTTCTCGGCCACCACGGCAGCGATTCGAGTTCCACAGGGACGTTCCTCGATACCGTCTCGCCACGGATCGGCATCGTGTCCAGCGGCTACGACTCCCAGTACGGGCATCCCCACGAACCGGTCCTCGACAAGCTCGCGGACCGAGCGATTCGCACATACTGGACGGCGACACACGGGACGATTCGCCTTCGCTCGAACGGGAGGGCGATCACGGTCGCGACCCAGGAGTCCGCACCAACAGCACCCCGATCACTCCGGGAGGGGAGCCCCATCGAACCCGGCAGCGAGGACCGACTCGAGATCAGGAGGACCCTGGGGACGGACGGCTTGACGGGGGCCCCCGCAGTCACGGATGGCGGGACGGCCACGGACGGATCGCTCACGATCGCGACAATTCACGCCGATGCGCAGGGCGACGATCGCGACAACCTGACCGACGAGTACCTCATCTTCGAGACCACCGCCGATACCACGAGAGATCTCGCCGGCTGGACCGTCGCCGACGAGGCGGGCCACCGATACGTCGTCCCCGACGGCGTCACGCTGGCCCCCGGCGAGACCATCACCCTTCGCACGGGCAGCGGGACGGAGTCCGACACCGACCTGTACTGGGGGTCGGATTCACCGATCTGGAACAACGGCGGCGATACGGTGGTCGTTCGGAACGCGGATGGCCATACGGTCCTAGAACAGGAGTACGATGGGTGAGATCCATCTCGGCGTGATCGACCGATTCGAGGGCGACGACGCGGTAGTGCTGCTCGAATCGGACGGTGACGTCGTCGACGAACTCGTGCTTCCACAAGCAGAGATTCCGAAAGCCGGTAGACACGACGATGCTGTACTCGAAATAGAGCGCGAGGGCGACACGGTTACGGCCGTCTCCTACGCCGAGGCAAAGACGGAGCGACGGGAAGGTCACGCAGCGGAGCGGTTTCGAGAATTGTCGAAACGACCGCCTTCATCGGACAACGAGGACAAACAACCCTAGGACGAATCTGCGTCCTCCCCCCGGTCCCTGAGCACGCTCGCCCCCGGGAGAATCGCGGCGATCTTCGTCACGTACCCGAGTTTGAAGATGCCGAACTGCAGCAGCACGCCGAGGACGAACAGGCCAAGGAAGATCGGTGACGCGACGTCGAACACGATCGGGTCGAGCGAGACCTGGGTGGCAGCAGCGTCGAGGTCGGCAAGGGTGATCGACCCCGAGAGAAGCGTCGCTCCGACGAACGACGTGACGAGCACGAGGACCGTCTTCGACATGAACGAGCCGAGCGCAGCCGCGATCCCGCCAATGACGAGCGCGCCGGGATACAGCAGGAACGGCGACAGGTCGGGGGCCAGTGCCCCCAGGACGACGATCCCGGCGAACGTCCCGGCGACGAAGCTGAGCGCCGCGATGGCCACGGAGAGAAGCACGTACGACAGCACGACACCCACGATGATGCCGAGTGCGGTGGCGGCGGCGGTGGCGACGAGGCCCTCCAGTCCCAACATTGGGCCGACAGTGGGTGCGAGCAGGAAGCCAGCGGCGCCGCCGAGAAGCAGGCCCAACAGCGCCACGCCGTAGATCGAGAGCGCGGCCCCACCGATCAGTAGTACGGCGCCCCCGAGGAGGATTGCGATATCGACGACGGTTGCCATATTGCTACCAACTCGGGGCCGGGTGAAAGCTTTTTGTGGCCGAATTGCAGTCCCGCTCCCACGCGGTATCGTTCGTCGAAACGGCGAGCGTCACCGGAAAAACCGTCCAAATCGCACCGATTCGACGTCGACGCACGCCGGACCGGTGGTCGACCGCGGCAAAATGAGCGAAATCCGGGCCAAGCAACGCCGTAGTTCATTACCGTGGCCGGCCCATGGCAGCCAACGATGGCAGATCTGCCGATAGCCGAGACCGACGTCGACTCAGGGCTGCTGACAGCGCACGGTGCCGGCGTGATGAACGCAGACGCACCGGACGGGATCCGGTGGTGACGAGCATGGATCGACGGGCATTCCTCGCAGGATCGGCAGCGGCGGCCGGTGGTGCGCTCGCCGGCTGTGGCTTCATCCTGGGCGACGAGCCCCTGCGCGTCGAAGCCGACTCTGCAGGCGTCGCCACGTCGGTCGCGGCCGAGGGCGGCTACGACCACGACGGCACGACCGACCAGACGATCGACCGAACCGTCACGGTGGCCGATCAGTCCCGCAGGATCGTCGTGACGAACCGGGTGGCCGAGTACTCGAAGGCGGTCGACCTCGGCGGGATTGGCGAGGTCCGCGCGGCGTTCTTCACCGCGTTGTCGACGCCGCAGGTCTCAATCCTCGGCGAGACGTTGAACCCGGTGGCCCACCTCTCCACTGCGGATCTGGCAGCGCAACTCCAGGACCGGTTCGAGGAGATCGGGTCGCTCGAGCCCGCCGGCGACGGCCCGGTGACGATCCTCGGCACGGAGACGACCCAGACGCGGTTCGCCGGCCAGACCCAGCTCGCCGCCGGCGAGCGAATCGACGTCTACCTCCATCTCAGCGAGCCGGTCGAACACGAGGGCGATCTGGTGATCGGCCTCGGTGGGTATCCACAGCAACTGCCGGCCGAGGAGTCCAATATCGTGGCGATGATGGAAGCCCTCGAACATCCCGTGAGCTAGCGCCAGCGGAACGGCGAGCACCGGCGGACGCCGGGCGGCGATAGACGATCCCGCCTACCGACGTTTAGCCGCGGCGGCCCGGTTGCGGACGGCCGTCGAGACGGTCACGAGTTCCGTCCCATCGAGGTCGCTCGACGGCGTCAGCGGGCGGTGTTCGAGCACCAGCCGGTCACTCTCCTTGTCGAAGAACAGCTGGTTGAGTGCCCGGAGAACCGTTGGATCGAGCCAGAAGCCCTGCGCGACGAAGCCCTCGGCGACGACGTCGAGGAACTCCTGCCTCGGGGCGACGTCGCCGGAGTCGGCCCCCAAGAGCGAGTCGAGTTCCTCGATCTCCGCACTGAGGACGGACCGCAGGGGGTCGTTGTCGGGGAGGCCCTCGCGTTCGCGCTCCAGCCGGTCGCGTTCCCGCTGCAGTTCGCGTCGATCGTCCGGGCGGAGTTCGTCCGTCCCCGACGCGAGCACGGCCTCGGCGAGGTCGACCACCCGCATCTCGAAGGCCTCCATCGCCGCCGTGATCCGGCCGTACTCCTCGCTGGTCTCGAGTTCGGTGCCGCTTAGCTGGTCGTCCAACGTCTCGCGCTTGGCCGACAGCGCGAGGTAGTCCCGGACGGATTCCGGCGAGGTCGAGACGTCGAGCAAGCGGTCGATCGCCGCGAGCAGCTCCTCTCGGCGGATCGGCTTCGTCAGGTACTCGTCGAACGGCATCTCGACGATGTCGACGTTGGGTTCGACCGCCGACACCATGGCGACGGCACAGTCGAGGCCATCCGCGCGGATCCGGTCGAGAAACTCGTCCCCGGACATGCCGGGCAGCCGTCGGTCGAGCAGGACGACGTCGACCGCGTCGTCGATGGAGTTCAGGCCGGACTCGCCGCTGTAGGCGACCCTGACCTCGTGGGCGTCCCCGATCCACGTCGCGTAGAGGTCCGCCAGATCCGTCTCGTCCTCGACGATGAGGACGACGCCGTCACTCGCCATCCGATCCCTCCCCGTCGGTTCGCTCGAGTTCGGTCACGGAGGTGCTCCTACGAGAGCCGTCGGTCTCGTCCCGGATGTGTCCACCGAAGTGTGAGGCGAGGCGGTCGAGGAGGAACCGCTCAGTACCTCCCTCAGAATCTGGCGTGTCGTAAGTACCGGCAGAGGAATGCCCGGCTCGCTCAGCCGCGAGACCAGGCTCGTCGTCGGCGATCCGAGCCGTCAGGGACGTCTCGGCTGCCGTGTCGAGGCCGGTCACGCGCCAGTCGGCGTCGTGTTCGGGGAGATCCTCGAACGGCCGAGCCAGTCGCTGCACGGGGCCCGATACTCCGGAATTGGGTTTATTACTCATGATGAGCCACCGCGGCGGCGCGAGTCGTGGCAGTCGTGTCTCAGCTTTCGACAGTGTCGATCGTAAGCGTTCCCGCCGGCCGCTGAACAGTCCAGGGACAATTCGCCGTCTCGCGCTCCCCGAACAGTCGGCTCCGTCCCACACACCCGGTTTCGCGGTGGACTCGGCGGCTGGCAGGGCACACAGGAGGGCGTGGCAACGTCGCCGGCGGGTCACCCCTCTGGGGCGGCCTGCGGCGTGCCCGAGAGCAGGCCACGGTACCCCTCCAGCCTGTCGCCGACGTGCAGGCCGTCGCCGTCGATCCGGAGTTCGCGGAGCGCCTGCTCGAAGGTCCCGAAACGCTTCTTGAGCACGCCGATCGACTTGTCGATCTCGCCGCCGACCTCCATGTAGCGGAGGAAGACGAGGTTGTCGGCGATGTAGGAGATGTTCTTCGAGGTGGCGACGAACTCGCCGGTGATGTTCCTGACCGCCTCGATCAGGATGACCGTCACACCCATGCGCTTCAGGTAGCGACATAGGGCGTGGAGCTCGCGTGTCAGCTGCTCGGTGGAGTCGTCGCCGCGGAGGCCAAGTCGGTATCCCTCAACGCCGTCGATGACGACGAACTCCACGTCGCGCTCCTCAACGGCCTGCCGGACCTCGTGGGCAAACTCGTCGGGGCTCTGAGTGAGCGCCTCGACGGCCGCAACGTCGAGGGAGCCGGTATCGATGTACCCCTCGACGTCCATGCCCAGTTGCGCCGAGCGATAGAGGTAGTCCGCACGGAGCTCCTCGAAGAGGAACGCCATGCCCCGGTCGCCACG
>CAYLJD010000093.1:0-2999 GCA_964383875.1 uncultured Halobacteriales archaeon | reverse complement strand
CGGTCCGCGAGTGCGTTGAACAGCGACGTGATGTTTCGGCGGAACTGGAAGTCGTCGGGCAGCATCGACCGGAGCTCCGAGAGCGGGTCGATGACGAGCCGATCGAGCGGCGCCTCGTCGATCCGCTCGCCGATGCGCTCCACGAGTTCCTCGCCCTCGACCGACTCGCTGGAGAACAGTGTGTAGGCCTGCTCGTCGAAGAACCGCTCGCTCGACGCACTCAAGTCGAGGATATCGACGTCCGAAAGGTCGATCCCGAGCGACCGGGCGTTCCGGCGCAGGTCCTGCTCACGCTCCTCGAAGCCGATATACAGCCCCGGACCATCCGCGGCCGCGAGGAACTGCAGCGCGAGGATCGTCTTCCCACTGCCCGGACCGCCGGTCACGATGGCGGTCTGGCCGCGGATGAAGCCCCCGTGGAGAACGTGGTCGAGCCCGGGCGTCCCGGACGTGACTTTCTGCCTCTCGTCCGTTGTCACGTCGGTCATGACCGGATCCCCGTCTCGGCGTAGCTCGGCGGCCCGATGGTCGGATCACGGTGGTAATTTAGCCACATAAGTGTTAGCAATACGCTAGGATCACACTTCAGCCTAGCGGCCCACTATGTGGGTTGCTCCACGGATCGGTCGTCGAGAATGGCGGTCTCGTACCGCGCGACGAAGACGCCATCCGCCACGACTTGCAGCAGCGAGAACAACAGTACCCCCCTCACCTCTATCGTCGGTGGTGGAGCCCCAGCCCGGTTCAGGACCGACGCACTGATCAAGAGCAGGCTTGGCGCCGAGACGAGCGAACCGTACCCCATCGAGGCGAGGAATCGGCGGACATGTATATACTCACCTCGACCGACATTGTACTCGTCCACGGCGAGTTCGAGCTTCAAAGTTAAGGGTCGTCCCGGACCACGTATCCACCGTGCGCTACTTCGTCACCGCTAGAGACCCCGGCCGCGACGAGGCGGCCACCGAAACGCTCGAGGCGGCGGGGTTCGACGTACTCGACGAGTACGACCCGTCGGCGGTGACGGTTGTCCTCGGCGGCGACGGGTCGATCCTCTACGCCGCCAGACAGTACCCGGAGCCAACCATCCTGCCCGTCAGAAGCGGCGCCTCGAAGGGCCACCAGACGAGCCTCGACGAGTCGGAATTGCTCGCGGCCATCGAAGCCATCGAGGATGGTGAGGAAGGCGAGACATATCGAGTCGAGGCCTACGAACAACTCACAGCCCGGAGCGACGAGGCCGATCTCTCCGGTGACTTCACCGCGCTCAACGACGTCTGTCTCCACCACGAGGACCCGACGATGGCGGCCGAGTTCGCCGTCACGCTCCACACCGCCGCCGGCCCGCGCCGGTTTCCGGAACTGATCGGCGACGGGCTCGTCGTCGCGACACCCTTCGGTGCCTCGGCGTACTTCCGGTCGATCACCGGAACGACGTTCGAGACCGGCCTCGGCGTCGCCTTCAACAACATCCACTGGCCCGACGACGCGCCGGAGTACGTGCGGCTCGCTCCGTCGAGTCGCGTCGACATCCGCATCCTCGACGCCGACAACGCCGCTGGCGCCCTGCTCACGCGGGACAACGATCCGGATCCGGTCCCGCTCCCCGACGGCGCGGCGGTGACGATCGCCAGAGCCGACCGGGAAGTGTCCGTCCTCCGGGTCGACCCCTGATACTGGGGGTATTTATCTAAACCAAACATGTTCGCCCCCAGGCATATCCTCGTTGCCTGTGAACGGCCGACACCATGCCGGAGGCAGATCCACCGTTCGCACAGCGGCTCTACGACCGGATCTGGTTACTCGCCCTGGCGGCACTCCTGTTCTGGGTGCTCGCGTACGTGCTCTGGGGCCTGATCGATATCCTCTCCGTCCCCACGGGGGTGGCCTGATGTCCTCCCCGCTCGACCCGCCGGAGGGTAACTGGTGGGACAAGAACATAAACCGCCGCGAGTCGATCTGGCTGGGGCTCAGCGGCGTCTGGTCGATCCTCATCTTCGGCTGGATGACCGCCTACACCCGCATCGGCGAGCAGAATCCGATCGGCGAGACGCGGCGGGTCACGAACGACGAGTTCGACGAACAGTTGAGCGCGTACCAGGACGCCGCGACGGAGACCGAGGGGGGCGTGCTCGTCCCGGACGGCGAGGACGTCTACATCCAGGGCCTGCAGTGGGCCTGGCGGGGCACGCCCGTGCGAATCGAGACCGGCACGGAGTACGACTTCCACCTCCACTCGCGAGACGTCCAGCACGGCTTCTCGCTCCGGCCGGAGCACGCCGTCAGCAAGAACATGAACCTCCAGGTGCTGCCCGGCTACGAGTGGGTGCTCCCGATGGAGTTCGACGAGACGGGCACCTACCACATCATCTGTAACGAGTTCTGCGGCGTGGGCCACCGGTCGATGCACGGCACGATCGAGGTGGTGGAGTCGCTATGAGCGCGCTTGGCCTCTTCGACAACGATTACGACGAGACCGGCTTCCGGACCTGCTCGGTGACCGGCCTGTCGATCCACCGGTCCGCCGAGAACATGACGAAGCTGTTCGGGCTGACGGCGGTCGTCGCCCTGCTCGTCGGGGGTATTTTCGCACTGACCGTCGCGATGACGCGATGGGAGATCGTCGGCCTGCTCTCCGCGGGGGACTTCTACACCCACCTGACGATGCACGCGTGGAACCTGCTGATCTTCTGGATGGTCTTCATGGAGATCGCGATCCTCTACGTTGGCGGCCCGATGATCCTCGGCCGGAAACTCCCCTACCCCGTCCTCGCGAAGGCTGGCTGGGTCGTGATGGTCGTCGGCGCCATCGGCGTGAATTACTCCGTCTTCACGGCCAGCGGAGCCGACAACGCCCCGCTGCTGACCGCGTACGTCCCGCTCCAGTCCCCCTCGTGGTTCTACGCGGCCGTCTGCCTGTTCATCATCGGCGCGGTGATCGCCGCGCTGCCCTTCTTCCTGACGCTGTGGTTCGAGCGCCGCGAGAACCCCGGCAAGTC
>CAYLJD010000092.1:0-8714 GCA_964383875.1 uncultured Halobacteriales archaeon | reverse complement strand
ACATCTGTTCGAAAACGCCCAGAAACGTCGAGGTGGGTGAGGAACACTATACGGCCTGCCATCTCCACTACGACCACGACGAAACAGTGGACGAGAGTGGACGGGAGGAGACCAGCGAAGTGTGACAGCAGGAGGCGTTTCCGAGAGAGCCGTCGGCGTCCCCGTTAGTAACTTTTCGGCATCCCGAGCATGTACTGGCCCACGTAATTGAGCGCCTGTTCGTCGTTGAGTGGTGCAATCCGCGAGTGTCGGACAGTTCGCTCGACGTTGATCACGCCGTAGTCGCGGACGAAGCCGTTTCCGCCGTGGGCCTGAATCGCCGCGTCGACGGCTTGTTCGGCTGCTTGTGAAGACGAATAGGCGGCAATGGCCGCGTACCCTCCTGCGTTTTGATCTTCGTCCTGTACGGCTTCGGCAGCTCGGATATTGCTGAGTCGAGACTCCTCCAACGCGATCTTTGCCTCAGCCATCGGATGTTGGATTCCCTGGTAGCTGGCGATTGGGTCATCGTCGTACAACACCCGATCGTTCGCGTATTCCACACCACGTTCCAGCGCGAACAGGCCGTGACCGATGGTCGTGGCCGCCGTGACGATCCGTTCGGAGTTCAAGTTTGAAAACAGGTAATCGAAGCCTTTTCCTTCGGCACCGATCCGGTTTGCTACCGGTACCCGCACGTCGTCGAAATACACCATGAACGTGTCCGTTCCGAGCATCGCGAGATCAATCGGCTCGTACGTGAGCCCGTCTGCCTCAGTGCCGAGAGTCAGCATCGTGATTCCGTCCCGCCGATTCTCGACGTCCTCAAACGGCGTCGTGCGGCCGACGAGCTGGACGTAGTCCGCGTCATCGATGTTCGTGATCCACGTCTTCTGGCCGTTGATCACGTACTCGTCGCCGTCACGTTCAATTCGCGTCCGCATTCGGAACGAGTTTGAGCCGGCGTCCGGCTCGGTAAGGGCGAACGCGAACCGGACGTCACCATCCGCGATCGCGGGAAGAAACCGCTCTTTGAGTTCCTCGGAGGCGTGCCGGTTTATGACCGTCGCGGTCATGGTCGCGTTCGTGACGAGCCCCTCCGCGCTCATTCCCTGCCGAGCGATTTCTTCAACGGCCATTCGCATCTCTCGGATCCCCATCTCACTCCCGCCATATTCCTCGGGAATGTTGACACCGAAGAATCCCTGTTCCGCGAAGGTGTCAAGTAGGCCCACAGGGGTGCGGTCTTCGCGTTGGCACTCAAGCCAGTATTCGTGGCCGTACTCGTCGGCGATGTCGCGCACGGTCTGCTGGATAAGTCGCTCTGCATCGGTCGGTTCGTACAGGTCAGTCATTGACATTGGACAGTCGGAATCCAGGACGAGGTGGTAAAACATCCATGGATCGCTGCCCGACGCACGCCCATCGGAGATGAATGACAACAGTTAATCAAAAGGCGAGGTGGAACAACGAGCAGACAGCCATGAAATACTACGACGGTGAGCCGATCGAACACCTCGGCGACGTCGCCGCCATGGGTTCCCAGCGATACGACGAGAAAGTCGCCATCCGGCTGGAAGGGGCCACCAAAACGTACGCCGAACTCCACGAGGAATCGGATCGGATTGCCAGCGCGCTCACGGCCGCGGGGCTTGAACCGGACGACCGGGTTACCATCGCGATGGAGAATACCCTCGAATTCGTCCCAGTGCTCTACGGAATCATCAAAGCCGGTGGGGTTGCCGTCCCGTTAAACATCCAACTGAGTCAAGACCGCCTCGGATACGTGTTGATGGACGCCGACGTGTCGGTCTGTTTCGGCTCAGATCGACTCCGGGAGCTTGCCGTGGGTCTCCACGACGGGCTCGATCTCGATCTCACCGTCATCCCCGACGGTGACGACGCGGAAGGCATCGAAGCCTCCGACGAGTTCGTCGCCTCGGGATCGGCGCCCTTCGACATGGTCGATCGAGACATCACTGACGACTGTATACAGGGCTACACGAGTGGGACGACCGGTGATCCGAAAGGGGTGCCAATGACCCACGAAAATCTCCTCGGTGTCCTCCAAGCTTTCAGCGAGATTCAGGAGATCGATCCGCAGACAGACACGACGCTGACGATTACGCCGATGTTCCACATCATGGGACTGATCGGTACGACGCTCACCACCCTCTATAACGGACGAGACGTGGTGCTGATGAATCAGGTCGAAGGCGACGCGCTGCTCGAAGCGATCGATACCTATGGGGTGACCGACTTCACCGCGGTCCCAGCGATCTACTTGGATATGGTCGAGGCGTACGAAGCGAATCCGGACCAGTACGATGTCTCGTCACTCACCTCGCTAGGAACCGGCGCGGCACCGCTTCCGGAAGACACTCGCCGACGAATCGAGGGAGTCTTCGGGGTTGCATTAGTCGAAGGGTGGGCCATGACCGAGACCGTCGCCGCGGGAACAGCCGATTCGGCCCGCGGCGTCCAGAAAGGGGCGGGGTGTATCGGGCAAACGATTCCGGGCATCGAGCTGAAACTCGTCGATCCAGAGACACGGGAGACACGAGTGCCGCCCGAACATCTCGACCCGTACGCTCCGGCCGAGTTGACCGGGTACGACCCGGATTTCGAGGACGAAACGACGTACACTGGCGAAATCGCGATCCGCGGGCTCCAAGTCTTCGACGGCTACTACGAGATGCCGGAGAAGAACGCGGAGGTATTCGACGATGATGGGTGGTTCTACACGGACGACATTGCGCGTGTCGACGAAGATCGCTACCTCTGGATGGTCGATCGGGCTGACGACATGCTGATCGTCGGCGGTGAAAACGTCTATCCCGCCGAAGTCGAGGACGAGCTGTTCATGCACCCGGAGATCCAGGAGGCAGCTGTCGTGGCCACGTCGCACGCACGGAAAGGCGAAGCCCCAGTGGCGTACGTGCTGCCGGCAGACGACGCCGAACTCACCGAAGCGGAGGTACGACAGTTCGCGCTGGAACGGGTGCCAGCGTACGCCCATCCACGACGCGTCGAATTCGTCGACGAATTGCCCAGGAGTGGGTCTGGAAAGGTCCAGCGATACCAACTGGAAGAACGGGCCGAAGAGGAGATCGGGACGATCGAATCCAGCGAGGAAGTGTAGGAGAACGGCGAGGGACCAGACGTGTGAGGGGCCCGCAGAAATCTTGAGGCACGACGCTTTGACGGCAGTGTCACACTCCGACGAGCCAGGTGGAGTATGCAGACTGGCGGTTTACGGGGGTTCAACCGACCACGCTGTCGGCAGGACCACTGAGTCACTATCCGGAAGGTGTGCTGATATTGAGATCAGATCACTCACCACCGAGAATGCGAACAGTCTGACCCATTTACGCGCACCAAGTCCGATGTCGATTCCGGTCCGCAACCACCCTTCCTGTCGAGCCATACGCCTCGCCAAGGGACACTCGCGGGAGCGACACCCCGGACCACGGAATCTGTACCGATCTGGAACCTCCGGAAGTGGCTCGTGTCTGCCCCGATGGTGGCGGAACAGTCTCTGGATCGGTATACTCTTGAATCACTATGGCAAGGTTCCCGCTGTGGATCCATCGAACGTGGCATCGATCCTTGAACGGGACGGAATTATAGATCAGTCGGCTGATACAGCTGAATTGACAGTCTCGGAGGCGTTTGCCTCCGAGGTAGCGTCAGTCCGAGCGTCACTAACGGAACAGGGTCAGAGCGAGGAGATTGTAACGGACGCTGTCGACGACACTGAGGCCATTCAATTACTGAACGACGTCGAGGATACCGAGTTTATCGCGACGTTTGTGGTGTTAAATCGGCAGCTCCAAGATGTGCCGACGCACGTGAAAGCCCAGTCGGCACTGGCGCTCACCGCTATTACGTCTGCACAGCAGTCACCGGAGGAGATCCCGAGAATTTTCCTTCCGGTAGGATTCGACCGACTGCAGACGGCATTGAAATTCGTCCCGAAAGCGGTGGTCTACGTGTGGCTCGAAGACTGTCCCACCTGCGAAATCGTCCGCGATGACTTCGACGAATTGTTCACGACGCCTCCACCCGACATCGGGTGGTTCGCCGTATATGGACCGGATTGCAGCGAACGATTGTACGATACATACGAGGTCGTTGGTGGTCCGACTGTCCTGTTCTTTGTTGACGGCGAAGTGGACACACGTCTCCAGGGAGCCCAGCCTCGTCAAACTCTGGAGCAAGAGATACAGTATTTGAGAGATATCGACATCGCTGCGTGACAGGCTGGACCGCTATCGACGAGACTGGCATACTATTCGTCTCGGAGTGAGACCAGGAGAGCATCGCCGACAGCAATATCGGTGCGAACAATACCGGCCCATACACCGCTGATGCTCGATGAGGAGACCCAGATGTGTCGGTCAAACAGGACCGGGAGTGTTGGGCGTGCTATTCCCTCGATCCGAGGTCACTGAGATTGTGTCTATTATCTGTCTCGATAAGCCATGTTTCAACTGCAGAATCACTCTGAATAGACTGCCAGTCCCTGCCGGGAGCCGTGTCTTGGAGGTATTCAGAAGGATTAATACAGTCGTCCGTTACTCTCCATTTCATGAAGTATTTCGACCAGAAGCCGCTGAGGAATCTGGGCGATATCCCCGACTTTGGCGCTGAGACGTATGGGGACAAACCAGCGTTGTACTACAACTCGGATGTGCTCACGTGGGACGACATGCGAGACCTCTCGAACCGGGTTGCACACCGGCTGGCTGATCTCCCGATCGAGCCTCGGCGGGGAATCGGTATTTACATGGAAAACAACCTTCTCTACCATTCGATCTTTTTCGGCATCATCAAGGCCGGCCACATCCCGGTACCCATGAACTACCGACTGGCCAGTGACTCGCTCACTCACATCATTCGCGATGCCGACATTGCATACATCTTCGGAACACAGCCGTTTGCTGACGATCTCGCCGAATTATTCGAGCAAACGGATCTCTCCGGAGTGTTTGTGCGAGGGGGCGCCGAATTCGACGGGGCCGAGGACTACGACGAGTGGATCGCTGGAGCAGACTCAACGTACGTCCGTTCGCCGGAATCATACCAGGACGTCGCCTTCTTCCTGTATACGAGCGGGACGACGAGCAAGCCCAAGGGCGTGCCTCTGACCCATGAAAACAGCCTTCGAGCGTTGGAATCCTATTCGCGGAACGGCTCTATCGACCCCGAGCGTGTTGTCCAGTTGACGATCGGGCCGTGCTTCCACATTTTCGGACTGATTGGGAGCATCAACACCCTCTACGATGGCGGCGAGGTTGTCATGCGGAACCGGCCGGAAGCAACGATCTTGCTCGAAGCGATCACCGAACACGGCGTCACTGACTTTGGTGCCGTTCCGTCGATTTTCGTCGGGATGATCAACGAGATCGAGGAGAACCCGGAAAAGTACGACATTTCGACCATCGAGAGCATTGGGACAGGCGCAGCACCGCTGGCGCAGGACACGCGCGAACGGATCGAATCCGCGTTCGGGGTCGTCATGACCGAGGGCTGGGCCATGACTGAGACTCTCGTGGGCACGGCCCTGTCGGCAAAGGGACCCCAGAAGGGGTCCGGTTGCGTCGGCCAACCCTTGGCGGATGTCGAGATCAAGCTGGTCGATCCCCAAACCAGAGAGACGCGCGTGCCAGCCGCGCACGTGAACCCGGACACGCCGGAAAACCTGACGGGATACACGCCGGACTTCGACGAGGAATCGACGTACACTGGAGAGATCGCCATCCGGGGCCCGAGCGTCTTCGAGGGGTACCACAACCTCCCCGCCAAAAACGACGAAGTCTTCGATGACGATGGCTGGTTCTATACGAGGGACATTGCCCGCATCGACGAAGACCGCTACCTGTGGATTGTCGATCGGGCTGACGACATGATGATCGTGGGGGGCGAGAACGTCTACCCGGCAGAGGTCGAAGACGCGCTCTTCATGAACCCCGACATCCAGGAGGCGGGAGTCGTGGCGGCCCCCCACGAGACGAAGGGCGAAGCGCCTGTCGCGTTCGTCGTCTTGGAACCCGATGCCGAGACGTCCGAGGAGGAAATCCGGCGGGATTCACTGGATCGGGTTCCGACGTACGCTCATCCCAGGCGAGTGTTCTTCGTCGACGAGTTGCCGGTGACCGGCTCGCAAAAAGTACAGCGACACAAGCTGTCTGAGCGGGTCGATGAACTGCTCGACGAGCCGCTGTCCCCGAGCGAACGGCTGTGACTCGTTGACTCGTGATCGCCGGACAGAATAGTCATCTCGAATCTACGGGTCGTCCGAGACACCGTCCCGTCCGATCGGTATCGACTCGACACACCGACGAGAGAGCGGCAAGATAGTGCGGAAATCCGAATCCCGTCAGAAGAGCATGTAGTCGCGCGGTTCCTGCTGGACCGAGATCCACTTCGGCTCGGTCAGCTCGCGGGCGATCCACTCGCCGTGGTACCGGCCGAGTCCGGAGTCCTTGACGCCGCCGAAGGGCGCGTTCTGGTCCTCGTTGATGGACTGGTCGTTGATGTGGACCATGCCCGCGTCGATCTGGTCAGCCAGGTCTCGCGCGCGATCGGGGTCGTCACACTGCACTGACGCCGAGAGCCCGTACTGCGTATCGTTGGCCAGTTCGATCGCCTCCGCGTCGTCGCTGTAGGGAATGACCGGGGCGATCGGACCGAAGTGTTCGTTGCACGCAGCGGCCATGTCGTTCGTGCAGTTCGAGAGGACGGTCGGCTCGAAAAAGAGGCCCTCGGCCGAGCCGCCGGTTTCCAGCGTCGCGCCCTCGTCGACCGTTCGTTCGACGAACTCGAGGAGGTCGTCGCGCTGAGACGCGCTTTGGACCGGACCGAAAGTGACGCCATCCTCCGAGGAGGGGTCGCCGATGACCAGCGACTCGGCAAAGCCGACCAGTTTGTCCACGTACTCGTCGTAGATGTCCTCGTGGACGAGATGTCGGTTGATCGAGATGCACACCTGGCCCTGGTGGAAGAATGAGCCGAAGGCACCGGCCTCTGCAGCGCGCTCGACGTCGACGTCGTCGGTGACAACAGCGGGCGCATTCCCGCCGAGTTCGAGGGCGGGAAGCGCGAGCGTGCTCCCGGCCTGTTCGGCCACCCGCTTGCCCACGTCAGTCGAGCCCGTGAACGAGATGACGCGCGGGATCGGGTGGCCGGCCATCCGGTCGCCGATGTCCGATCCCTTCCCCGTCACCACGTTGACGACGCCGTCGGGAACGCCGGCTTCGTCACACATCTTGGCGACCAAGAGGCCACCGGTGACCGGCGTATTCGACGACGGCTTGACCACGACCGTGTTCCCGAGTGCGATCGCGGGTGCCATCGCCCGGAGTGTCAGGTGGAGCGGGAAGTTCCACGGCGAGATAACACCGACGACACCCACCGGGTCGTGGGTAATGTGGAACTCCTTGTCGTCGCCCCCGTCGAACGGGCCGCGGACGTCGTCTGCCGGGGGTTCCAGATCCAGCGCCAGCTCGATGTCGGCCCGGGCCACCATGGACTCGCCGATGGCCTTGAACATCGTCGCGCCAGTCTCGACGGTGAGGAGATTCGAGATCTCCTCGTCACGACTGTCGAACTCCTCAAGGAGGTTCTGGACGATTTCGCTGCGCTCCGCGCGTGAGCGCGCAGCCCAGTCCGGCTGCGCGGCCGCGGCAGCCTCGTAGGCGGCGTCGACGTCGGCTTCAGTCGCCGCAGGGACGTCCGTGAAAGTCTCTTCCGTCCCCGGGTTGATGACCGGCATCGTCTCGCCGCTCGACGGCTCCACCCAGTCGCCGTCGACGTAGATCCGTCCCCAATCCGCCCGTGCCTCGTATGCTGGTGTCGACATCGGACGAATGAACGGGCCACGGGGCCAAAGACCTTTGCTCTGAGTCAACCGACGGTCGACAGAGTTGAATTCCTGCCACCCGTACGGTCACAGCGTGACGGCCACGGAACGCACTGAGGACGGCATCAGGGCTCGGTATCGAGAGACCGAAACCGAGCGGATCCTCGCGTTCGAGCGGGACGGTCGCCAGGCCACGATCGCCCAGAACCGTGACGGATACGCCATGCTCAAGGTTCGGCGTGAGCCGTCAGGCGACGAACTCGAGCGATACTACGGGTTCGACATGGCGCTGGACCACGCCGCCGAGCTTCTCGGCGTCAGCCCGGGGACGCTGCCGATCCCCGACCCGGCCGCAGACATGGGTATGTAGCGACTAGAGTGCTGTGAAGATCACGAGTGGGATCGCAAACAGGAGGAGGGTGAGGACCGCGAGAATGACCCCGTAACCGAGGGCTGTCGCCACGGCAGTGAACCATGCTGGGTGATCGAACTCGGCAAGCGGCACGTCCATGCATGGACGTCACGGCGGGCCACCTTAAGCCATACCCCCGACCACCAGTGGCCGGCCTGAGACATTTCACGCCGTCGACGGGGCCCCAGCGGCCGAGCCGTCTCGGTTCGCCGAAAAGCCCGTTCACCTCAGAATTCGTTGATCACGGGAATGCCCACTGTCTCGAAGTCGTCCATCGAGGCCAGCACCTCTGGGACGTCGTCGAGGGGCAGCGTCTCGCCCAACACCTGCTCCGGGTCCAGCGTCCCCCGGCCGATGAGCCGAAACAGCTCCTCGTAGCGGACGAATGGCATGCCATACGAGCCGTGGAAGTCGATCTCCTGGAGGGTCATCAGGTCGACCGGCAGTGAGAGTTCGCCG
>CAYLJD010000091.1:0-8822 GCA_964383875.1 uncultured Halobacteriales archaeon | reverse complement strand
ACCTCCTGTTCGTCGCACACGCCTTCGGACGGAGACGCACCCGTAGGCGTGCGTGGGGCGTGTTTAGACGCTCGAATTAATACGCCAGAATTCCTAAGTCGGCGGGATCGTTCTAGAATTGACTGGATGGGATTTCCAGGTTAAGCGGGCCAATCGGGGAGATCCGTCTCTGCAGTCCTTCAACGGTCGTCCGCGGTTCACTCTCGCCAGAATCGCATACGAACATTCTCACTTCTCACCCCGCGCATGCAGCTTTAATCCTCCACTATAGCCGCTCTCGCTAGCGTCTAAACACGGCCGCGTGCGTGTAAACACCGGGACGATGACCGAGAGCGGGGTTCATCCCGCCCCATCGATGGGTAGATCGGGAGTCCATGGTGAAAGCCCACCCGCGTGAGCGGTGGGTCGCTTACCTACGACTGGCTGGACGAGTCGCCAGTCCAGGCTTAAAGTTCGCCTTTGGTACTCGGCGCCTCGCTCCGGCGCTCGTCAATCCGAGTGGCCTCGTCGAGCGCCCGCGCGAGCGCCTTGAACAGCGCTTCGACTTCGTGGTGGGCGTTCTCCCCCTCGACGTCTGCGTGAATCGTCAGCCCGGCGTTGGTCGCCAGCGATCGGAGGAAGTGCGGTGCCATCCCGCTGGTGATCTCGCCGACTGATTCCTGGGAAAAGTCTCCCTCGAACGCGAAGTAGGGGCGGCCGCTGACGTCGAGGACGACCGTCGCCCGGGCTTCGTCCATCGGGATCGTCCGATCGGCGAATCGCCGAATGCCACGCCGCTCGCCGAGCGCGTCGTCGAGCGCCTGCCCGAGTGTAATGGCCACGTCCTCGACGGTGTGGTGGCTGTCAACCTCGAGGTCGCCCTCGCAGGTGACGGTCAGATCGAACAGGCCGTGCGTGGCGACGGATTCCAGCATGTGGTCGAGAAAGCCGACGCCGGTGTCGACCGTGGCATCACCGTCGCCGTCGAGGGCGAGCGTCACCTCCACGCTGGTCTCGGCCGTCTCCCGTGTCACGGCCGCCGTTCGATCCGTCATGTCAGGGACCTGGGGGTCCGCATATATGGTGGTTGCGGCTCGGCGGCGCCAGGTGTCCGACGGACGGCTGTCGTCCGTCCGACGGACTCAAGCCGAGACCGCCTCCTGTGCCGCGGCGAGACTGAACCGGCCTTCGTAGAGGGCCGTGCCGACCACGACCGCGGCGGCTCCGGCAGCCTGCAGCGCCACCACGTCGTCAATCGAGGCCACCCCGCCACTGGCGATCACCGGGACGTCAACGGTCTGTACCACCCGGGTCACCGGCTCGGTCCGCACGCCCGCGAGTCGACCCTCCCGGTCGACGTCCGTGAACAGTATGCCGGCGGCGCCAAGGTCCGCGTACCGGCTGGCCGCCTCGGCCGGATCCAAACCGGTTCCTTCGGTCCAGCCGGCGACCACGACTTCTCCGTCTCTCGCGTCGAGGCTGACCAGTACACCCGCGGGATGGGCGTCGCTGACTGTCGAGACGATGTCCGGGTTTTCGAGCGCGGCCGTCCCGAGAATCACGCGGTCGAGGCCCCGATCTAACAACGATATCGCCTCGGACGCCGAGCGAATCCCGCCCCCCAGCTGCAGCGGCACGGCGACGGCCTCGCGAATCGCCTCGATGGCGTCCGCATTCGCTCGCTCGCCTTCGAACGCCCCGTCCAGATCCACCAAGTGAAGCGTCCGGGCGCCGGCCTCGACCCACCGTTCGGCCGCGTCGACCGGATCACCGTAGGCCGTCTCCGTCCCCCGCTCGCCGCCCACCAGCTGGACGACTTGCCCCGCCTCGATGTCCACGGCCGGAACGACCTCGAACTCGGGGAACATGATCCAGGGTCGGCACCGACCGGTCGAAAACGTGACGGTCCCCGGCCGAACGATTTATCCCGCTCCTGAGGCGTTTTCCACCATGGTACGTGGCGTCTCGGACCGTCTCGAACGCCTTGTCTTCGGGCCGACTGCCTCGGTGTACCGGCGATTCGTCCGGCTCGTCCTCGCCCTGACCGTCGTCTTTGCGGTGGCGAACGGGCTCGTGGTGTTCGACCTCGTCGCTGTCGGGCAGGGCATCGCCGACGCGCTCTACGTGGCGGGCGTGGCCGTGTTCACGGTCTTTGTCGTGGCTGGGCTCGTCCAGTTCGTTGTGCTCGCCCGCGCCTTCGACCGGGGGACCCAAGAGGTCGTGGAGACCGCCGAACAACTCGAATCGGCCGCCGCTGACGTCGCGGAATCGGCCGAAGAAGTCGAAACGGCAGCCGATGTGGTCGAAGAAGCCGTCGACGACGTCGAGAATGCGGCAGCCGAGATCGAAGCAGCTGCCGAGGACGACCCAACGGCGCGGGCCGCCGAGGCGAAGGATCGGGCGGCCGCGGCCAAGTCCCAGACCGACGCGGTCAAAGACCAGACCGAGGACGCGAAGGCGACGGCAACCGACGTCGAGGAAACTGCGGCCAAGACGAAAGACGTGCTGCCTGCCGAGGACGACACGTCCTCAGATCGATCAGACTGAGCCCGTTCGTGTGAAAACGATGGACGATCAGCACCGGCAGTGAACTGGTCGCCTGAGACCGACTTGACCGGCGTTCACGGGGGTCTCCCGATGACCCGTCGAGTCTGACCAAACAACAACGTCTAACTGTGCGGCGAGTGAAGTCCCGGCCAATGCCAACCGTAGAGTACCTGAACTACGATGTTGTAGACGATCAGGGCTGGGACCTGTACGCCGAGGATCTCTTCGAGATGGCGGCCGACGAGGACCTCGACGACGAAGATCATGGTACACTTGACGTCGCCGAGGGGGAGTACATCCTCGAGGCTGCCGAATCCCAGGGATACGACTGGCCCTTCTCCTGCCGGGCCGGGGCCTGTGCCAACTGCGCCGCGATCATTCTCGAGGGCGAGATCAATATGGACATGCAACAGATTCTCTCCGACGAGGAAGTCGAGGAGAAGAACGTCCGGCTGACCTGCATCGGCTCCGCGGAGACCGACGAGGTCAAGATCGTCTACAACGCCAAGCACCTCGACTACCTGCAGAACCGCGTGATCTAGTCGGCGGGCCCCGCGCCGCCCGGAACCCATAACTCCCGCGAGGTCACACGACGGCTGTGGTCGCGACGTTGCCGGACCTCCTCAGACTGTTCGCCGTCCCCTTCTTCGGGGTCGTCGCCTGGCGCGACATCCGGACCCGCCGCGTCTCCAACCGGACATGGTACCCGCTGGCGGCGCTCGCCGTCGTGTTGTTCGTCTGGGAGGTGGTCGCCACCTTCGGCGGCGACGTCTCGGCGTTCCGACAGCGACTCTTCCTCATCAGAGTGGTCGTGAGCCTTGGTGTCGTCATCCCGCTGGCCTACGGCTTCTGGCTGCTGGGTGGGTTCGGCGGCGCAGACGCCAAGGCGTTTTTCGTCATCGCCGTCCTGTTTCCGACCTACCCGGTGTACGCCCTGGGTGACCTCGCGGCGGGCCTTCCGACCCTGCCACTCGTCGAGACGACTCTCGGCGTCTTTTCGCTCACTGTCCTCTCGAACACTGTCCTCGTCGGGCTCGCCTACCCATTTGCCCTCGCCGCCCGCAACGCCAGCGCCGGTTACCTGTCGCCGGCGATGTTCGTGGCGACGCCGATCCGGTGGGACGAGGTGACTGCCCACTACGGCTCGATCATCCGATTTCCGGACCGCGCGGTGACCGCGGATCTGTCCCGGTCGGGTCTCAGGGAGTTCCTCGCCTGGCGGGGGCTGGACCTGGACGCCCTCCGCATGTACCTCCAGTGGCGGGGCGAAACACTGTCGTCGTTGCGCGACCGTCCCGAGCACTACCGGGACCCGTCGACGCTGCCCGACGACCCGAGGGATCCCGGCGATGGGACCATCGCCACGGACGGGGGAAAGGCCCCGGCGGACGAGGGTGATCCGTGGGGAGCCGCGGCCTTTCTCGCGGACGTCGAGGGGGACGCCTACGGCACCGATCCGGACACACTCCGGGACGGACTCGACGCTCTCGTCGCCGAGGACATCGTCTGGATCTCGCCCGGGATCCCGTTTCTCGTCCCACTGTTCGGCGGCCTCGTCGTCGCCCTCACCTACGGGGACGTGTTGTTCGGCCTGCTGGGACTGCTCGGGTGGGTGTAGATCGAGGGAAGAGACCGTCGACGGAACAGTCGGGAGCTGACGGCGGACACGTACGACGACCACGCGAGCGACAACAAGACCTATCCGGTCCTGCCCGCTTGGTCCAGGCATGTCAGCCGAGGTCCCCACGCTCGCGTTCGACGAGCACGACCTCCTCCCGGCGGTGGCCCAGGACGCCGACACCGGCCAGGTTCTCATGCTCGCCTACGTCTCCGAGACCGCCGTCGAGCGGACCCGCGAAACCGGCCAGGCGCACTACTACTCGCGGAGCCGCGACGAGCTCTGGGAGAAGGGCGAATCCAGTGGTCACGGCCAGGCCGTTCGGGAGATTCGGGTCGACTGTGACGCCGACGCCGTTCTGTACCTGGTCGACCAGACTGGCGGTGCGTGCCACACCGGCTACGAGACCTGCTTCTACCGGACGATCGACGGTGAGACCGTTGCCGACCGGGTCTTCGATCCTGACGATGTCTACGGATGACGGCGCCGTCACCCGCAAGGGGGACGACGATGTCGTCACGGACCTGCGGGCGGCCGCGACTGACCTCGAACGAGCACAGGACCGCATCGCCGAGTTCGGCGAAGCCGAACTCGAGCGGCTCGACGACGCCCACGACGAGTTCACGTCCCTGCTGGCCCGCTACGAGGAGCCAGCGACCGGCGACGGTGACTTCCAGGTCTTCATCGAGTTCCAGGGTGCCGTCGAGCAGTTCGTCGAGCGACTCCCCGAGGATCTATTGCTCCGGGAAGTCTTCGAAGAAGCCGACGAGCGCCTCCAGCAGCGCCGGCTGACCGAGGACGATTTCGAGCGCGTTCGCGCCAACCTCGAGCCAGTCGCTGATCTGGCAGCCCGGCTCGACGAGCGATCCGAGGCGCTACACCGGTACCGGGCGGCCCGCAACGCCGTCCGTCACCGCCGCGCCGAACTGGGCGAACGCATCGACGAGCTGGAGCGGCTCCAGGCGCTCGGGGCCGCCGATCTCGATGCCCCCGTCGACCGTCTCCGCGGGCCGATCGAGTCGTACAACGACCGCGTGACTGAGGCCTTTGGGACAGTCCGTCGCGAAGCGTCGGCCCGGACAGTATTTGCCTTCCTCGCCGACGTCGAAGCGTTTCCCCTCGTGGACTACGAGTCACCCCCGACAGACCTCCGGGCGTACGTCGAATCCGCGCCGGCAGGCGAGGAGTCGATCCCCCAGCTGCTCGATTACGCCGAGTACTCCCGATCGAAGCTCGACCACTACGTGGCAGATCCGGGCGCACTGAAGGCGGCCGTCCGGCCGCACACCACGTATCTGCGGCGACTCGACGCGGAGCCGCTCCGCGTGGGGTGGCCACCGCCAGCTGCAGACACGCTCGCGTGGCGCTGCCGGGAGCTCACCGCCGTCGTCAACCGGATTGCCCCGGACGCGGTGGCTGAGCTCCGCACCGTGGCCGCGCTGCCGGCCCAGACGGAGTACGAGCGGCTCCGGACGGCCGCCGTGGCCCGGGCGGAGCTCGCGGAGGCCGAGCGCGAACGGCTCAAATCGGGTGACGTCGCCGCGGAACTGGACGCTGTCCGCGAGGAGCGAACGCGGCTCGCGGCCGCCCTCGAGGAGTACCCGGACCGCTAGATGGCCTCGCGAGCGGCCGATTCGAGCCAGTCAGCCAGCTCGGTCGCGCGGGTCCCATCGCGAGCTTCCGCGTAGATCCGCACGATCGGTTCCGTGCCGCTGGGCCGGGCGAGTACCCACGCGTTCTCGAAGTCGAGTCGAACGCCGTCGGTGTCGTCGCGGTCGGCGTCGGTCGCTGCGGCCGCGGCGTCGATCGCCGCAAGCATCGCCGATCGCTCCGTATCGTTCTCGTAGGGGACATCCCGACGAACGTTGTGGTAGTCGTCGTGGGCTGCGGCGACCGCGCTGGCCGGCCGCTCGGCGACGAGCTCGCAAAACCGCGCCGCCGTGTATGCGCCGTCACGGGCAATCCGGTAGGCCGGAAACATGATCCCGCCGTTGCCCTCGCCGGCGATCGGGACGCGGTCGCCGGCCGCGCGACGCTCGGCGATGGCAGTGATGAGGTACGTACTGCCGATCGGAGTGAGGTGCAGCTCGGCCCCGGCGGCGGTGACCACGTCCACGAGCCGGCCGGTCGCGTTGACGGCCGAGACGACGACGTCGCCGGCCTCGATTTCGGCCGCGGCCAAGGCTGCGAGTGCAGCGCCCCCCTCGATCAGCTCGCCCCCTTCGTCGACAAAGATCGCCCGGTCGGCGTCGCCGTCGTGGGCGATCCCGAGATTGGCCTCACTGGTCCGGACGAGTCGCTGCAGTGCGGCCAGGTGGTCGGCGACGGGCTCGGGATCACGACCCGGGAACCGGCCGTCCTGCTGGGCGTTGATCGTCAGGACACGACAGCCCAGCTCCCGAAAGATGGCGGGGGTCGTCTCCGCGCCCGCCCCGTGGCCCGGATCGATCGCGACGGTCAGGTTCGCGTCGGCAATGGCCGCCGCGTCGACCGCCTCAAGGACGCCCTCCCGGTACCGCCGGGCAGCCCCGTCGACGTGGCGAGTCTGTCCCGCATCGTGCCACTCGGCGGTCGTCGGCCCCGTGTCGTGGTCCGCCTCCACGTCGTCCAGCACGTCGCGAGTCAGTTCGACGCCGTCGGCCCCGATGAGCTTGAGTCCGTTGTACTCGGGCGGATTGTGAGAGGCCGTCACCATCACGCCGGGCACGGACTCGGCCTCGCAATAGGCCTGGAGGGCCGGTGTCGGTACGACGCCCAGTCGATCGACTGACGTGCCTACGCTCGCCAGCCCGGCCCCGACTGCGTCCGCGAACGCGCGGCCGGTCAGCCGGGTGTCTCTCGCCACGGCCGCCCGGTCGGCGTCGAACACGCGCCCGGCAGCCTGGGCGATCCGCAGGACGTCGCCGGGCGACAGGGCGCCGAAGGCCACGCCCCGGACGCCGCTCGAGCCGAACTCGTGCATTCGCGTCGTCATCCTGCCTGCGCTCTCATAGGAATTCCGCTCCAGTGGGACGATGTCGCGCGGCGGGTGGCCGAGTGCCTGACGACCAGCGACGAGACCCGCCCGGATCGGCAAACCCTTTAGCGAACGCCCCGACACCCGGACAACCATGGACACGCGGGCGTTGATCGCCGCGCTGCGGGACGCCGAGGCGGTGCAGTATGGCGAGTTCGAACTCGCCCACGGGGGGACGAGCACCTACTACGTCGACAAGTACGTCTTCGAGACGGATCCCGTGTGTCTCGAATTGATCGCCCGCGCCTTCGCCGAGCGGGTCGACGACGAGACGCTCGCCGGCGTCGCACTCGGCGCGGTCCCGCTCGTGGCGGCCACGAGCCTCGAGTCCGGCCGACCGTACGTCATCGTCCGCAAGGCGGCCAAAGACTACGGAACCGGCAACCGGATCGAGGGGACGCTCCCGGACGACGGGGAGGTGGTCGTCATCGAGGACGTCGCGACGACCGGACAGAGCGCTGCCGACGCTGTCGAGGCGTTACGGACGGCCGGCGCGACCGTTCGGCGCGTGCTCGTCGTCGTGGATCGCGAGGAAGGCGCCAGCGAGACGCTGGCGGCCATCGACGCACAGCTCGAAGCACTCGTCACCGCCACGGAACTGGTGGCCGACCGGCCGGATGCGGGGGGCTGAGGGACGACGGGAGATCGCGGTCGTGCATTCGTCGGTCCGGCGCAGACCCGCCGCGCTCTTAGCCTTCCACTCACAAGTGTCGGTATGGCCAACCTCGAACTGTACGAACTGGCCGGGTGTCCGTACTGCGCGAAGGTCACGTCGAAGCTCGAGCAGCTCGGACTCGACTACGAGTCGCACATGGTCCCCGCGAGCCACGCCGAACGCGACGAGGTCGAGGCGGTCAGCGGCCAGACGGCCGTGCCGGTGCTGGTCGACCACAACAACGGCATCGAGGGGATGCCGGAGAGCGACGACATCGTGGCGTACCTCGAAGAGACATACGCCTGAGGACCGGACGCCAGCCGTGCCGATACAGGCCACGCTCCCGAAGCGAAACACGACCCCCGGAATCGGATCTCTCGATCAGGCAGGGTTTTCCTCGACGCGCTCCTGGATGAGGTCCCGGAAATCGATCCGGTCCTCGACATCGGCCATCTCGTCCTGTTCGACGATGGCCGTCTGATCGACCGCGTCGCGGCTCGCCTCCTCGACGACGTAGACCGAGGCGGTTCGCGTGACTTCGCCGACCGAAGACATGATCCGGGCGCGCTTCTGGGCGGCCTCAGTGAACGCCGAGTGGCCGGTGAGGACGCGGTCCGTGCGAGCGTCGGTCTCGCTGACGGTCTTGAAGGGCGCTCGATCGGTCGGGTGGACGTCGTAGCCGACGCGCGTCAGCACCGCGACGATCGGCTGGTCGTCGGGGTCGATGGCCGGATCCGCGGGGGTGTCGGTCTCCTCGCGGACGTCCTCGGCGCCCCCGAGGACGTCCACCGGGGCCGTCAGGTCGGCGTCGAAGACGTCCTCGAGTTCCGCCGCCACCTCGACGCTGGCGTCCATGCCGTCCTCGTACTTCGAGACGGTCCGACGCGAGACGCCCAGTTCCTTGGCCAGGCGCCCGAGCGACCAGTCGCGTTCCTCGCGAACGTCCGCGAGTACCTCGCTGTCGATGTTGACGTAGAGGCCACCCGGCGCGGCGTAGATCAGCGGTG
>CAYLJD010000090.1:0-9190 GCA_964383875.1 uncultured Halobacteriales archaeon | reverse complement strand
GCGAGGAACTCGAAGACGAGAGTGCCTACCGCTTCGACGCGCTCGAAGGCTCGGGCATGTACCTCCACCTCCCGGACGACGAGACCACCGAGCGCATCGAACGGGCGGCCCGGGAGACCGGTGACCTCGAGACGCTCTCGGAGACGGATATCCGGCTGGTGGCCGCCGCTTTCGAACTCGACGCCCGGCTGGTGACCGACGATTACGCCATGCAGAACGTCGCCGAGAAGCTCGGCGTGTCGGTCGAGGTGATCGCCCGCGACGGCATCGACGAGCAACGCGACTGGCAGTTCCAGTGTGCCGGCTGCGGTCGCGAGTTCGACGAGCACCACGACCGCTGTCCGATCTGTGGGAGCGAACTCAGTCGGAAGAACCCCGCCTAGCCACCCGGTTCTCGCTGAGCTCGTCGAGGCCCACCCCGACGAGCTGGCGGAGGACCTCCTCCTCGGTGAGGCCGTACTCCCGCGCCAGTGTCCGGATCTCGTTCGCCCGGTCGTCGTCACACACGAGCGTGTACCGGGTGGGCATGTCACGAGCTATCTCCGCACACCGGCTTAAATGGCCGTCAGACGGCCGTCCGACTGCGCTCCGGCCGTCTCAGGCCAGACCGCCCGTTGCCTCCGCGTAGTTCACGAGGAACGCCAGGACGTTCCAGAGCGCGTGGACCGCGATCGGGACCGCGATGGTCTCCGCGAGTTCGTAGACCGTCCCCAGAACGAGTCCGAGTGCCGCGATCACGAGGACCGTGGCGACGCGGCTCCCGTCCGGGCCGAGGGCCACGACGTGCACCGCGCCGAAGACGGCGGCGCCGAGGACGATCCCCGGGAGCACGCCGTAGGCGCCGCGCAGCGAGCCCTGGACGACGCCACGGAAGACGAGTTCCTCGGCGGGGGCGACGAACAGGATCGTCACTGGGATGAGGTACAGAAAGATGACGGGGTCGCTCCGGCCGACATCGACCACCTGGTTGGCCGCGGGCTCGGTGCCAAGGCGAACCAGCACCGCCTCGATGCCACGCAGGACGATGACGAGTCCGGCGAGCCCAGCGATCGTCCAGCCCACGTCGCGGAGTCCGGGTCGGCCGGCGTGGACGAGCTCCTCGAATCCCCGAACCTGGCTGAAGAACCACAGCACGACGAGGTAGAACCCGACGAACTGCAGGATGGCCGTCGTGAGGAAGACGAGGGCGAAGTCCGTCGACCGTGTGATACCGATGTCGGCCAGGACGACGAGCCCCCCGAGCGAGAGGGCGATCCCCGCCGCGAAGGCAGCCAGGACGACGATGGCCGCCTCGGAGAGGTGGCGGAGGCGGGCCCCGGCGGTCTCGACCCGGAACAGCGGATCCATCGCGTCGGCCTTCTCGGCCCCCGCCTATGAGCCCACCGACAGCGGCCGTCAGTCGACGACGAGCGTCGTCTTCTCGTCGACGGCGGCGGCTTCGTCGCTGTCCCCACCGCCGAGCAGTCCCCGCGTGGCGCGCTTGCCCCAGTCGACCGCCGGCTGGGTGAACGCGTCGACGTCGGCGAGTTCGCCGACGAGCGCACAGGCAGCCTCCATGTCGTACAGGAGACGGCCGATGGAGCAGGCGTCCAGGGCGTCGATCTCGACCCGGACCGACGGGCGGCCAGCCGCGGCGAGGCTGGCCTCCGTCGCGGCGAATTCAGCGTCGAGGACAGCACCCATGTCCGTTCCGGCGAGGTACGCCAGGTCCTCGATCGACGTGTCGGGAATCGGGAGTGACGGCCGGGACTGGGGTCGGACGAACGTGACAAGTTTGTCGCGGCGTCCAGAACGGTAGAGCTGGAGCTGTGAGTGCTGGTCGGTGGCGCCGAGCGCCCGCACCGGGGTCTGGCCCTGGCCGTCCTTGCCGAGACTCTCCGCCCAGAGCTGCGCGAACCACTCCGCGAAGGCCTCGAGGCGTTCGGCGTACGGCATCACGGCGTTGATCGTCGCCCCCCGGGTCTCCAGGGCGTGGGCGACGGCGCCGTACGCGTAGGCCGGACAGTCGAACAGCGAGGGAGCGAGTGCCTCACGACCCTCGCGACCGCCGGCCAGCAGCGCCTCGATGTCGTGACCGGCGATCGCGGCGGGCACGAGCCCGACGGCCGACAGCGCCGAGAAGCGGCCCGGCACGCCATCGGGGACGGGTGTCGTCGGAAGGTCGTGCGTGGCTGCGAGATCGCGAAGCGGGCCCGATTCCCCCGTCGTGACGAGCGTCCGGTCGGTCCAGTCGACCCCGGCGTCATCCATGGCTTCGCGGACCACGAGAAAGTTCGCGAGCGTCTCGGTCGTCGTGCCGGAGTTCGAGACGACGTGGACAGCAGTGTCAGCCAGCGGGAGCGCGTCGAGAACCTCCCGCGTGTGTGCCGGATCCGCGTTGTCGAGGATCCGGTGGTCGACAGAGGCGGGCCCGAGCGCGGCCGTGATCGTGGCCGCCCCGAGTGCGCTCCCCCCGATGCCGACGGTCAGGACGGCGTCCGCATCCGCCACCGGTTCGACGGCCTCGCGGACCACCGCTGGATCTGTCCGCTCCGGCAGCGCGAGGGCGGCGTACCCGAACCCCTCGTCTTCGACGCCCGCCTCGATCCGGTCGTGGGCCGCGGCGACCCGGTCGTCGAGCGCGTCGAGGGCCGCGTGGGGGACCCCCGGATCGGCGACGGCGGCGAGCGCGTTCCCGATGTCGACCTGCATGGCCGACCCGTCGCAGGGCCCGGGCAAAAGGGTTCCCCGGGCGGGACCGGGCCCCTTATTCGCCGGGCCACGGAACTCGTCGCCATGGCTTCGGCGGGGGATCGAACGGACACCTATCGGGGGCTCCCGGGCGCCGTCGTCTACGCCTACCGGCACAGCGAGTCGCGGCTCTTCCGGACCTACGCCGTCGTCGGCTCTTTGCTCGCCCTGCTCGTGGGACTCCTGTTCGGCGCAGCGACTGTCCTCGCCATCGCGGAGACGGTTGGGACCGCCGGCGGTACCTTCAGCTTCGTCCGGGCGTTCGTGCTGTTCGTCGGCCTGCTGACCGTCGGACCGCTCCTTGCCCCACTGGTGCTCGTGGCCCGCCGACACCGACGTGGCGGTTCGACGGTCGGATACGACCGGGCACTTGGCGGTGGCGGCTACCTCGTGGCGCTCTCGCTGTACCTCGCGCTCGTCATCAGCGCGCCCCCGGGCCTGCGAGACGAGCCGCCGGCGGTGATCGGACCCGTGGTCGAGTGGCTCTACGCGCTCCCACGACCCGCCGCGGTGGGTCCGCCCCTCGCGGCCCTCGTCGTGCTCTACGTCCTCCACCGCCAGTTCCGGGAGTGAGACGCAATGCCGAAGACGGGGCCGCCCGCACGGTCGTCCATGGGCGAGTCGGCGTCGGACGGTCCACGGGAGAAGGCGGGGACGTTTCTCGTCACCTCGGTCGACGACACAACAGTCGTCCTCCGGGACGTCCACGACGGCGAGGTGCTCACGGTTTCGGTGGACGAGACGGATCGTGAGTCGCCGGTGCAGGAACACGCAGTCCTCGAGGCCACACTCCGGACCGAGCCACCGCTGCACGTCACCTGGTCGATCGTCGACGTGGCCGACCGCCGATCGATTACACGCGAACGAAGCCCGGAAGCCCCGACCACCCGCGTTCGGGAGATCGCAACCGACCAGCCCGTGGGCGAGGTGACCAGACTGGAGCGGGCGGGCGACGGCGAACTCCACGTGCTGACCGTGCCGGCCGACGAGACGGACGCCGCCGCAGCCGAGGTCCTGGCCGACGAGGAGACGCTCGCCAGGGCAGCACGGCTCGGTGCGGGGCGCATCGAAGTCCGAACCGGCGCGGGTGTCCTGAGCATTCGCTACCTACCCTGAGTCGGCGCGACAGCTCGGAGTGGCCATCCGGAGCGTGCCGGTGCCGTGCGTTCGTGGGTGACTCGGAAAGCCACCCATGACTGACGTCACGGGCATTCCCCGGAGAGGATTCCGCCATTGCGTCACACGGTGTCACAGAATCCCGATTACGGCTTTGGATCGCGAGCCGTCCGCGACTCTGCGGGCCAACGGGGTGCAGTCTCCGACGAACGTCGCCCGATACGAATGGCAGGGCCAACTCCCTTGCCAGGGTGTAATTTTAAAAGGCATGCTGAGGCGAAAACGTGTATGGAAATCACACGGTCTGTATCCATCGAACACGACGTGTCGTCCGAGCGGCGGTCAGACCTCAAAGCCACCAATCGATGACAGCGGCAATACTTTTGGTAACACGCAGGTAATACCACCATATGTCTGATACTGGCCTCGGTGCAAACGGCGACCCCGAGATGACCACGATCACGGTAAAAGTCCCGCAGGCGTTCCTTGACGATCTCGACGCGACGTGGCGCGCCGAAGATTTTCCATCCCGAAGCGAGTTCATTCGGTGGGCACTCCGCGACGCCGTGAAACACCCATCGTTCTCCCGCGCCGGCTGGAAGGACATTGCGACGAGCGAGCATCAGCGGCGGACGGGCGAGGGCCACTCGTACAGTAGCGACGAGATCCGCGCCCGGTCGCACAACGACGCGGATGCCGGCGAGTGACGACAGTTGGGACTGGGAGTTTTCCGATCCTGCGGAACGTGACTACGATTCGCTTCAACCTGACGAGCAGGAACGCATCGTCTCGAAACTGGACGACATCGTCACCGACCAGTGGCGCGACCCGAGCGACTACCTGGATCCACTCACCGGTGCACCGCATTCGAAACTCCGGATCGGTGCGTTCCGTCTCGGCTGCCACACCGATCAGGACGATCGTCGGTTATGGGTATATACGATCGAAAAGCGTTCGGATGCCTACAAACCAGGTGACGACTGACCGTGCGGCGTTGGGCACCTCCGACTCCCGTTGTCCTCCCGTTCAAGGCGATCAACGCGGCGTCCGTCTCCGTGAGACGACGGATTCACGTCCCGGTCGGAGAGGGCTGCGTGCGCGGCGTGGAACGCAGCGTAGTACAGACGGTTGTATACGCCAGCGTCCGACCCGTCTCCAGCGAGGAGAACACGCGCGTCACGTAGGGCATCCTGGGCAGCCGACAGCTCAGCTAGCGCATCCTCGGGCGAGACGTCAGCCATACAGCGGCTCTTCGTCCCGCCGGACGTGCTCGAAGAACGGGCCGCCAGCTCGATAGTCCGACTGGGTCGTCACCACGAGCGAGAGGACCACGCCGTACTCAAGTTCGACATCGTATGCAAGGTCGCGCACCCGTCGTTCGAGTTCGGCCCCGTCTGGGTCGTCGGCGAGAACCACGGGTAGGTCCACATCCGAATTCGGTCCCCCGGCCTCGTTTCGGGCCACACTCCCGTAGAGGAGCACTGCCTCGACGGCATCCCCGTACTGTTTCTGGACGCGCCGGGCGAAGTCCGCCGCCGCCCCACGATGGTCCAGATTCAGGCCCTCGGACATGGTATCGAATTCGGCCGAATCCGGGATAGATCCTCACCCAATTCGGATCCAAGACGAACCAGAGAGATTCCGAGCCTTCTGGCGGAGCCGTCACCGCCTCGTGTTCCCGCGCGACGTCGTCGGTGAGCGCTGTCGCAAGGCCGGCGACGGAATTGAGAAGGCTTATTCGGGGCGATTTCGCACCCGAAGGTATGGTGGAGATCGCGGTGCCAGAGGTGGACTACACCAAGTACACCAACCGCCAACTGGCCGCGATCCCCCTCGCCGTCCTCGGGGTGGCGCTGGTGGTGCTACTCGCCTGGCATCTGTTCACCGGCGTCCCCGTCACGCCCGGCATCGAATTCACCGGCGGGACCGAAGTGCGCTTCACCACGGCCGACTCCGAAGCGGCGATCCGCGACTCCTTCGACGCGATCGAGGTCGAAAGCCTCCGCTCGATCTCCGGCGGGGACAGCTGGCTCCTGACGACACAGGCCGACGACACCGGGATGATCGAGTCGAGCGCCGAGAGCGCAGGCTACGACGTGACTTCGATCCAGTCCCGGTCGCCGAGTTTCGGCGCCAGCTCGCAGACCCAGGCGCTCTGGGGGCTCGGGTTCGCGTTTCTCGGCATGAGCGTGCTCGTCTTTCTCCTGTTTCGGACCTTCGTGCCGTCGATCGCCGTCGTCGTCTCGGCGTTCTCTGACATCGTGATCCCGCTCGCGCTGATGAACGTCCTCGGGATCAAGCTCACGCTGGGTGCCGTCGCCGCACTGCTGATGCTGATCGGGTACAGCGTCGACTCCGACCTCCTGTTGAACAACCACATCCTCCGCCGGCGTGGCGGGTTCTACGAGAGCGCCTACCGGGCCATGCGGACCGGCGTCACGATGACGCTGACGTCGATATCCGCCATGATCATGATGACTGTGGTCGCGCGGCTCCTCGCGATCCCGCTCCTCCCCGAGGTCGGCCTCATCCTCGTCTTCGGGCTCACGGCCGATCTCATGAACACCTACCTGCTCAACATGAGCCTGCTGCGGTGGTACAAGTACGAGGGGGTCGCCTGATGGACCTCCGCGACAACTGGCGGATCGTGCTGCTGGTGGTGCTGGTGCTCCTCAGCACCGGCGTGCTGTTCGCCCCTGGCGGGAGTTCGGGGGGCGGGACCGGCAACGCAACCGACGGGCAGGTGGCCCGGGGCACCGACATGACCAACCTCCAGTACGGGCTGGAGCTGTCCGGCGGCACGCGCCTCCGCGCCGGCCTGGTGGGCGTCACGGCCGAGAGCGTGCCGATGGCGCCAGACGAGGCAGACCCGCTCGAGCGGACCGTCGCCTCCCAGCTGGGGCTCGACCCGATCGACGTCACCGTCCGCCCGCAGACCGAAGAGCAGGGGACCGTCGAGGTGTTCGACGCAAACGCCACCCAGGAGGGCCTCCGCGACGCCCTCGCGGCGGCGGACGTGAACATGGCGGACGTCACGATCAGGGACGGCGTCACAGCCCAGACGCGAACGAACGCCCGGAACGTGCTGACGGACAAGATCAACCGCGGCGGACTGACGGGCGGTGGCGCCTCGCTCGTCACGACAGCGACGGGCGACCAGTTCCTCGTCGTCGAGGTGCCGAACGCCAATCGGACCGAAGTGCTCGAGCTCATCGAGGGCCGGGGGCGCGTCCAGGTGGTGGCGACGTTCCCCGACCAGACCGCCAACGGGACGGTCTACCGTCGCGTGCCACTGCTCACCCAGGGTGACTTCACGAGCATCGGCCCGCCCCGGGAGGGCCAGGGGAACGAACCGCCGTACGTGTCGGTGTCGTTGCGCCCCGACGCCGCGGAGAACTTCTCGAACGCCATGCGCAACTTCGGATTCGTCGGCGAAGGTCAGGGCAACTGCCGCTGGCGGGAGTCCCCCGACGATCCGGGCTGGTGTCTCCAGACGGTGATCGACGAGGAGGTCACGTTCGCGGCGAGCATGGGCGACCTCGCCACCGACATCCGGCAGGGGACGTTCGTCAACAATCCAACGTTTACGATTACCACCGGCAACTTCTCGACCGCCCAACAGTTGAAACTCAACCTGGAGGCGGGGGCGCTGCCGACTGACCTCGACATCCAGTCCCAGGTCTCCATCGCGCCGAGCCTCGCCCAGCGGTTCAAGCCGCTCGCGCTCTTCACCGGGCTGTTCGCCTGGATCACCGTCGCGGGCGTCATCTTCTGGCGCTACCGCGAGATCCGCGTCGCGATTCCGATGTTGCTGACCGCTGCGGCCGAGGTCTGGCTCCTGCTAGGCTTTGCCGCCGCGATCGGGCTGGCCCTCGACCTCTCGCACATCGCTGGCCTGATCGCGGTGATCGGGACCGGCGTCGACGACCTCGTGATCATCGCCGACGAGATCCTGCAACGCGGGGAGATCGCCACCGATCGGGTGTTCCGGAACCGGTTCCGGAAGGCCTTCTGGGTGATCGGCGCCGCCGCCATCACGACGATCATCGCGATGAGTCCGCTGGCGGTGCTCAGCCTCGGCGACCTCCAGGGGTTCGCGATCGTCACGATCGTCGGGGTGCTGATCGGCGTGCTGATCACGCGGCCGGCCTACGGGGACGTGCTCCGCAACCTGCTGATCGCCGACTGAGCCGCGTCAGTCAAGCTGTGCGGCGACGAGCCGGTCGATACTCTCTGCGACGGACCGCTCTGGCGCCCAGCCAAGGTCGGTCTCGGCAGCCGACGTGTCGACGCCGAAGGCTTCGACCATCGTCTCACCCTCCCGGGGGTTCTCGACGACCTCGATCGGGACCTCGCGGCCCGCGTGCGTGGCGACGGCGTCCCGCACGAGTTCCGCGACCGCGTGGACGCTCGGATCGTCGTCCGTCGCGATCTCGTACTTCCACGATCCGGTGTCGCCGGCCGCTCGACGCTCGAGACTGAACTCGGTCGCGAGCGCCATCGCCCGGGCCACGTCGTCCACGTGGACGAAGTTCCGCGACTGCGTGCCGGGTGCGTAGACCGTCAGCGGCTCGTCGGCCAGCGCGCGGTCGACGAAGAAGTTGATGACCGTCCCCTTGGAGACGCGCTGGTCCCCGACCAGGTGATCGCCGTAGAGGTTCGAGATCATGAGCTGGACGGCCGGAAAGGCCCCCTCGGCGAACAGGTCGATCGCCCGCTCGCTGATGTACTTGGTCTGCCCGTACCAGTTCAATGGCCCACGGGGATGGTCGACCGTGATCGGGAACTCGACGGGATCGCCGAGGACGGCCATACTGAACGGGAAGACCATCGTTGCCCCGGTCTTCCGGCAGAACCAGGCGACGTTCTCGGTCCCCTGGACGTTGACCTCGTAGGCGAGGTCGGGGTCGTCCTCGCAGTCGTCGACGCCCGAGATCGCCGCGAGATGGCAGACGGCATCCGCGCCGGCGATCGTCGCTTCGAGCGCGTCGCGGTCGCGGATGTCGACGTCGGCAACCGCGTGGCCGGCGACGTCCCGGACCTGTCCCTTGTAGAAGTTGTCGAGGGGCGTGAGGTCCCAGTCTGTCCGGTCGTCGAGATCCGCGACGAGGCGGCTGCCGATGTAGCCGGCGGCCCCCGTCACGGCGACGTGTGGCGTGTCAGTCACACTGGACCCTCCGTGGTGGGAGAGGTCACCGTGCCCGTGAGCACACTGCGGGCCCGCCCGCTCACCGTCCGGACCATCGGCCTACGCCTCCTCGAGGACGTCCGGGAGGAAGCGGTCCTCGTGGGCCCCGATGACAGCTTCGTACTCGGTCAGCGTGCCGAGCACGTCCCGGACGCC
>CAYLJD010000089.1:0-9604 GCA_964383875.1 uncultured Halobacteriales archaeon | reverse complement strand
ACCGTTTGTCGTAGACCACGGTTGGCTTCGAGAAGTGTGGTTTGCCAGCGTACTCGCCCTGCTTCCAGCGAGCGACGACGCCCTGTACTGCGTCGGCGGCCGTGTTGCGGGCGTTCTGGACGAGGTTCGCGTGCAATCGCGTCTGCTCACGCACGTCCTCGTAGGTTTCCTCTTGTAATTGCGCCTTGCTCGTGGTCTTGTAGTCGCCCTGCCAGGCGTGGTCGACGACGTGGTTGGCTGCCCACAGGAACTCGTCGACGGTCTCGTGGAGAAGTGCGGCGTCATCGCTGTCCACGTCGAGTTTGACGGGGACCGTGCGCCGCACCTCCATACGTCAGATGAGTGCCCGATGGGTTGTAAAGTGATGGAGACGGGTGGGCAGCAATCCGTGGTCTGCAGCGGGGGTGTCGGCGTCCTCTCCGGCCTTCTCGTTCGCTTCGCTCACTCCCTGAGGCCGGAGGCTCCGCCTCGTAACTGCTGAACCGACGGCTATTTTCGCCGGCCCCGCCGACCGTGTCCATGGTCACCTTCGTCACTACCAACGAGGGGAAGGTCCGGGAGGCTCGGGCCTATCTGGACGCGCCCGTCGAGCAGCGGGCGTTCGACTACCCGGAGATCCAAGCGGACGACGTGGGAACGGTGGCCGCCCACGGGGCCCGCTCCGCCTACCGGGAATTCGGGGAGCCGGTGATCGTCGAGGATTCGGGGCTCGGGATCACGGCCTTCGACGGATTTCCGGGCCCGTACTCGTCGTACGTCGACGACACGCTCGGCATCGAGCGAGTCTGGCGGCTGACCGAACCCGAATCCGATACGAGTGCCACCTTTCGCGCGGTCGTGGCCTACTGCGACGGCGACTCCTTTGCCGCCACTCCAGAACCGATCGAGCGCGACCGTCGCGGCCAGGACCTCGCCGCCGGCGACCGGGGCGATGCGACGACGGATGCCCAGGTGCGGGACGCCGAGACGGCGACCCCGGTGAAGTTGTTCGAAGGAACCGTCCCTGGGAAAATCGTCGCTCCCCGGGGCGAGGGTGGCTTCGGGTACGACCCGATCTTCGAGTACGACGGAACCACTTTCGCGGAGATGGATACCGAGCGCAAGAACGCGGTCTCCCACCGCGGCCGGGCCCTCGCCCGGTTTGCCGAGTGGCACGCCGCCACGGATCGGACCACGTGAGACGGTCACTCAATCGCGGGGATCCCGATCCGGGCCGGGATACGCGCCGTCGTGCGTCGCCTCGTAGAGTGCCTCGGGATCGAAGACCCGATCGAATGCGTCCGGCGTCCGGACGCTGATCGCCAGCTCGGACTGCAGCGCCAAATTGGTGCCGGGACTGCCCAGATCCGGATCGAACGAGAGCAGGTGCGCCGCATTGCCTTCGTAGGCAGACGCGAGGCCCGGGTGGTCGTCAGTGGCGTGCTCGACCCGCAGACGGACGGCCTCGATCCGGTCACGCCAGGCAGCAGCCAGATCGGTGTCAGCCAGGTCGGCGAGGACCGCCTGCGCGTCGTCGAGCAGGGGATCGCTCGCGACGAGGGTCAGCCAGGAGTGGCGGCGGACGTGGTCGAGCGCCGCCCGGGCCGGACCGCCGACGAGGACGTCGGCTGCGAGGACGTCGGCGTCGGCGACGATCCGCGTCGGATTCGCGCCCGAACGGTGGCGGCGTCCCGAGTCGCCCGCCAGCTCACCCATCCGGGCCGTCCTCCCGGCCGCGGCGGGTTGCCAGCGCCGCCTGGATCGCCGCGAGGTCGACATCGGCTCGTGCACCCCGCTCGAAAATTGCCGCCCAGGTCATGCCCCGGCGGAGGGTGTGCCCGGTGAAAAATCTACGGCACGGGAAGTCACGCGGGTGTCTGACGCGGATTTAAGTGGCGACAACGGAATTTCCCGGCCGGGCGCGCTCTCGGTAGACGGCCTCGCGACTCCCATCCTCCCACGGCGCGCCCCGACCGGTGAGCCCACGTCCCCCTCCCATCCACGGGGTTCACCGATTTTTCCCGATCAGCGACCTACGCCGGCACGTCCGTGCCGCGGAGCATTTCGCGGACGGCCGGTATCACCGCGGGATCGGCGACGACAGCCAGGCTGTCGCCGGCTTCGATCACTGTCTGGGGGAGCGGAATCGTCATGGGCTCGTTGCTGCGGCCATGGGCGTAGATTCGGGCACCGCCGGGCAACTCCACCTCCACGACTCGCGAGCCGATCGCCGGCGAGCCGTCGGGAATCCGCACGCTCGATACCGAGAGGTCCTCAGTCAGGTCGGCCAGGACGTTGAAGTCGCCGCCGAGCAGTGCCGTCTTGGCGCCCGCCGCTCCCAACCGCTCCGGGTAGATGATCTCGTCGACGTCGTCCAGGTACTCGTCGTAGCGGTCCCGGTCGAAGTCCTCGTTCACGCGAAGGATCGTGCGACACCCGTGGTCCCGGCCGACCGCACACGCCGAAAGGTTCGTCTCGAGCGCACCAGTGAGTGCGCCGACCGCGTCGGCCGCATCAAGGCCCGCCTGGGCCAGGACGTCCTCGTCACCACCGTCGCCCTCGATCACCGTGAAGTCCTCCGACCGTGCCCGGTCGGCCTTCGCCGGATCCCGCTCCACGATGACCACCTCGTGGCCCTCGGTCTGGAGGAGGCGCGCCACGCGCATCCCGACGCGACCGAATCCAACGACAACGACCTTCATCGACTCGCTGTTGGGCTGCCGGCGTGAAAACGTTAGCCCTGGAATCCGACACCCCTATCGCTGTCGGTCTCACAGGCACAGCCGATGCGGGTGACCTTCCTCGGGACGAGTGGGGCCGTGCCCACGACCGAGCGCAACACGACAGCCATCGCCGTCGAACGTGAGGGTGACCGCCTCCTGTTCGACTGCGGTGAGGGCACGCAGCGCCAGATGATGCGGTACGGGGCAGGCTTTGCAATTGGACACATCTTTCTCACGCACCTCCACGGCGACCACGTGCTCGGCCTCCCGGGACTGCTCCAGACGTGGGACTTCAACGACCGCGAATCGCCGCTCGCAATCCACGCACCGGCGGGCACGCGTCAGCAGGTCGAATCCCTCGTCGCCGCCACGGGCGACCGGCCGGAGTACCCAGTCCGAATCAACCAGGTCACGCCCGGGACAGTCGCCCTCGAGCGCGACGCGTACACGGTGCGAGCGTTCGACGTGGATCACCGGACGACCGCCGTCGGGTACGCCCTCGTCGAGGACGACCGCCGGGGCCGGTTCGACCGCGAGCACGCCGAGGACGACCTCGGCATCCCGCCGGGACCCAAGTACTCGAAACTCCACGCGGGCGAGTCAATCGAGCACGACGGCCGGACGGTCCATCCCGGGGAGGTCGTCGGGCCGCCGCGACCGGGCCGGCGGCTGGTCTACACGGGTGACACGCGCCCGTGCGAGAGCGTCGTCGAGGCAGCGGAGAACGCCGATCTGCTGGTCCACGACGGCACCTTCGCGGACGACCTGGCCGAACGGGCGACGGAGACGGCCCACTCGACCGCGAGCGAGGCGGCCCGCGTGGCTCACGACGCGGACGCGCGGCGACTGGTCCTCACGCACGTCTCGAGCCGATACGCTGGCGATGCGAGTCGACTCGCCGCGGCTGTCGACGACGCCTTCGACGGCGAGCTGGCGCTCGTCGCCGCGGACGGGCTGGCGATCGACGTCCCGTTTCCGGACGACGATGACGAGGCGACCGTCGAGTGGCTCGGCAGGTGAGGATGGGGATCCCGGTTCGTGGGCTGGTCCCACACCGCCACAAGAGCCATTCGGGGATGGACCGACGCGACACTCGATGACAGGCTTCCACCTCGTGGACGTCTTCGCCCGGGAGCCGTATACGGGCAACCAGCTGGCCGTCGTCGAGAGTGGTGGCGAGCTCGACGCGGACTCGATGCAGGCCATCGCCGCGGAGTTCGGTTTCTCGGAGACGACGTTCGTCGAGGCGACGGACGGCGAGCGAGCCGGGGTCCGGATCTTCACGCCGACGGACGAGATCCCGTTTGCGGGGCATCCGACGCTCGGAACCGCGTTCGTCGTCCGCGAGCACCAGGTGGCCGACCGCCCTACACGGATCGTCCTCGAGCTCGACGTCGGTGACGTGCCCGTGGAAACGCGACAGTGGGATGGCGTCGAGTCGCTCTGGATGGCCCAGCAACCCCCGACCTTCGGGGAGCAGCTCCCTCCCGAGCGTCTCGCCGACGTCCTCTCGCTCGATCCCGCGGCGATCGACGACTGGCCGGTGCAGATCGTCTCGACGGGATTGCCCACGATACTGGTACCACTCCGGTCACGCGACGCCCTGACGCGGGCGACGGTCGACCGTGCAGCCTACGATGCGGTCACGGGTGACCGCGCGGCGAAGAACGTCCTCGCGTTCTGCGCGGAGCCGCGGGCCGCGGAGAACGACCTGGCTGTCCGGGTCTTCGCCCCGGGATTGGGCGTGCCCGAGGACCCGGCGACGGGCTCGTCGAACGGCTGTCTCGCCGCGTATCTCGCCCGGCACGCCTACGTCGGCGACGAGCCGGTTCGCGTCCGGGTCGAACAGGGCCACGAGCTCGGTCGCCCATCGCTGCTCGGGCTCGAGGCGGTAGACCGCGGCGACGCTGTCGACGTCAGGGTCGGAGGCCAAGTCGTGCCGGTCGGCCGTGGCGAGCTGAACTGACTGGTCGATTGATCCCGACGCCGAGCCAACGGTTGCGATGAATTGCGGCGCGTCGAATTGACACCCGCAGTGACCAGAGTGAAACGCTCACCGGCCGCCCGTGGGCATCTCGTGGACCGACGACCGGTCGCGTGCCGCCGTGCGTTTATAGGAACGCGCCCCGAACAGCCGACCAGTGAGCACGCGGACGAGCGCACTCGAATCGGTCGTCTTCGGGGTCGACGTCCAGAGCGGCGACGTCCGCGGAGACGCCCCCTCCTACGCCCTGGTCGTGCTGGACGACGAGGGGGTGGAACGCGACGTGGTCACCCACCGAAAGCTCCGACGAGAGATCGCCACCACGGAGCCAGCCCTCGTGGCGACGGACAACGTCTACGAGCTGGCGGCCGACAAAGACGCCCTCATTCACCTGCTTCGGGAGTTCCCCCACGAAACGCGGCTCGTCCAGGTGACGGGTGCCGAGCAGCCAGAGCCACTCTCGCGGGTCGCGAAACGCCACGGCGTCCCCTACGGCAAGGACCCGATGCAGGAGGCCGAGGCGGCCGCCCGACTCGCGGCCGCGAACGTGGGCCAGGTCGTGACGGCGTTCGAAGACACCACCCAGGTCAAAGTGTCGCGTGGGCGGGCGACGGGCAAAGGTGGGTGGAGCGAAGACCGATTCACCCGACGGATCCACGGGGCCGTCAAGCGTCGGGCCCGCGACGTCGAGGCGACACTGGAGGACGCGGGGCTCACGTTCGAGCGAGACATCACGGAGAAGTACGGCGGCTACGCGAACGCGACGTTCACCGTGGAGGCCAGACCGGCGGACATTCCAGTGACGACCGGTCGCTCAGGGGACGTTCGCGTGGAGATGGAGCGCGTCCGGACGGACGGCATCGAGTTCCGACCGCTGGCGCGGCGCAGAGACCCGGTGATCGTCGGCGTCGATCCCGGCACGACGACGGCTGTGGCCATCGTCAGCCTGGAGGGGACGCTGCTGGAGGTCTGGAGTTCGCGGACGGCCGACACGGCGGCTGTCGTCGAGTGGATCATCGAACGGGGTCGCCCGGTCGTGGTGGCTGCCGACGTGACGCCGATGCCCGAGACTGTCGAGAAACTCCGTCGGAGCTTCGAGGCCGCCGGCTGGACGCCGGAATCGGATCTGCCGGTCGACGAGAAGCTTCACCGGACCCGAGACGTTCCCGCCGACAACGACCACGAACGCGACGCGGCGGCCGCAGCCCTGTCGGCACACGACGCCCACGCCGACCAGTTCGAGCGAGTGGCGGCCAAAGTCCCAGCCGAACACGATCTCGGGACCGTGGTCGGCCGGGTCGTCAACGAGGAGACGAGCGTGGAGGCGGTGCTCGCGGACCTCGACGCCGACACGGACGACGCTGAATCCGATGCCGGTCAACCCCCCGCCCAGGCCGAGCCCTCACCCGAACAGCGCCGCATCAACCGACTCGAGGCGCGGATCGATCGACTGACCGAACAGGTCGAGTCGCTCGAGGCAACTGTCGAGCGCAAGGACGACCGGATCGACGAGTACGAACAGGAGCTCACCGACGCCAGACGCGAGGAACGGCGTGAAGCGAGAGCGCGCCAGACCGTCCAGCGCCTCGAACGGGAGACTGACCGCCTCGAGCGCGAGCGCGACGAGGCACGTGAGCGGGTCGAGGAACTCGAAGACACACTCGAGCGGCTCAAGGCACTCTGGCGGCTCGACCACTCGAACTTCGCGGATGTCGCCGAACGACGCGCCGGGTTGGTCCCGGTGAAGGTGATCGAGCAGTTCACTGCCGACGCCATCGACGACGCCCACGAACGGTTCGGACTCGCACCCGATGACGTGGTCATGTTGCGGGACGCCAGCGGCGCCGGGCGGTCCACAGCCGACAAACTGGCGGCCATCGAGCCGCGGATCGTCCTGCGCAACGGGAACCTCTCGGAGGTCGCCGACCGCGTGCTGTTCGAGGCAGACATCCCGGTCGCCCCCGCCGCGGACGTCGCCGTCCAGGAAGTCGACGAGCTGGCCGTCGCCCGCGAGTCGGACATTGAGGACGCGATTGCTGACTGGGAGACGCGGGCGACCGAGCGGGAGCGCGAACGCAACGCCGAGCTGGTGGATCAGGTCATCAGCGAACACCGTGCCGACCGCCCGTCCGACAGTTGACCGGTCACCGCTGTGGCCCGCTGTCGCTCGCCAGGACTGACTCCGTGTCGCCGTCGGCGGGCGCCCAGATGACGCGGATGTGGTACTCGGGGGTGGCCCCGACCGTCACCGCGTCGCCAGCGACGACGCTGCCACCACCGTCGGAGTCGCCACTGGTCGATCCCTGCCAGGTGCCGGGGGCCGTCATGTCGACGCCGTCGGCGTCGGTGAATCCCGATCCCCGGATCTCCAGCGCGTCGGCAGAGATCTCGTCACCGCCGTAGTGGGTGATGGTCAGTTGATTCGGCTCCCGCTCGTACTCGAACTCGAACGTCGCCTGCGGGGTGCGGCGGTCCGGTTGGCTGCCGAGTCCGATCAGGAGGGAAAAGAGGAGGGCGAAGCCGACCGTGAGGGCGTCCTCGCCGCGCCCGACGGCGAGCTGGACGGCCGTCTCCTGGTGGCTGATGGTCACCGAGTCCAGCATCGGGATGAGCTCCGCGGCGACGTCGTCACGGACCTGTTCGCTGTTGACGAGGTCGCGGAGCATCGAGACAGCCGTGTCAAGCCCGTCGGCGAGGGTGCTCGCCGCCTCCGTGCCTTCGGTCTCGATGGTAATGGTCGCCGAAGGATCCTCGCCACTGTCTGTGTAGGCGCCGTAGCCGTGCGTCGTCGCTCGGACGGTCGCCGAATCCACCGGCGCGTTCCCGTCGACCAACTCGGCCAGCGAGTCCGGGACTGCGAAGCTCGTGCGGACGGCGCCAGCGTCGGCGTCCTCGAATCCCTGGCGAACGAGACCGTCGACGGCCTCGGTCTCGCCAGCGTCGACGTCGATCGCGGCCGCCACGCCATCCGGCGTCCCCAGGGCGTACGTCCCCTCCCCGAGGACGCCGAGCTCGGTCTCGCCCGCAAGCTGGTAAACCGAGTGCTCGCGGTAAGTGTCCGGCTCGGTGTCGAGGCCCGCGGTGTCGATCGCCTCCCGAATGCTCGTCTCGGACCACTCGGTCCACAGAATCGCGGCCGTCTCCACACCGGGATCCGACCCGGCGAACAGGAGCGTCTCCGTCACGTCCCGGGGGTCGAGGCCTGCCGTTTGTTCGATATCAGTTAGCGCCGCCGAGACACTCTCGAATCCGCCACCCGCGAAGGGACCGTCGGCGCCGATCACGTCGTCGATTCGCGAGCGAAGCACGTCGTCTTCGAGCAGGACAGCGACGTCGGCGTGCAGGAGGATCTGGCTCCCCGCCGGGGCCCGGTCGAGCAGTGCGGGTGCGCCCCCGTCGGAACCGCCGGTCGGGCCGAAGCAGCCGGCAAGCGTGGCAGCACTCGCGGTGACGAGTCCGGTTCGGAGGAACCGCCGTCTGGTGGTGGAGGGCTCGGACATCCCGCGAACCCACGGCGGTGCCCCAAAAAGAAGTACTGATTCGGGTCGCGTTCGTCAAACGACGCCCCCGCCCATTCCCAGGGCCGAGAGGAGGTTCGTGACGATCCCGTAGACGATGAAGCCGATGCCGGCGATGACGAGGGCGATGCCGCCGGCGACGACGAGGTTCTCCCACGCGATGACGACGATCCCGGCGAAGACGACGAGCAGGCCGAAGATGCCGGCGGGGCCGAGTCTCCCAAGCATACCCGCCCTGCCGGGCCCGGCGGCTTAAGCCTCCCCTTTCGGACGAGGCGGCGGGTACAAACCTTAAACAGGCTGCCCGCCGAACGTCGGACCAATGAGCGACAACGAGGGGCGAACGGACCTCCGCATGCCCGACGACGACGAGGTGTTCGCCGTCGTCGAGGACATGCTCGGAGCGAACCGCGTCCGCGTCAGGTGCATGGACGGCGAAGTACGGACGGCCCGGATCCCGGGAAAGATGCAAAAGCGCATCTGGATCCGGGAGGGGGACGTCGTCCTCGTCGAACCGTGGGACTGGCAGGACGAGAAAGCCGACATTGCCTGGCGTTACGAGAAACAGGAGGCCGACCAGCTCCGCGAGGAAGGCCACATCCAGGAGTCAGTGTGACGTGACGATGACGTTCATCGACGCCCGTGTCGCCCGTCTCGCATGACGGAACACGACCTCGTCGAACTCGAGGACGGCGACGTCCCGGGTGACGAGTGGGAGGAGATCGACGTCAGCGACACGGAGGCCGACCGAATCGCCCGCAAACGCGACCGCGAGTTCAGCGAGTTTCGGGAACGGATCACGGACGCCGACCAGTTCAAAGTCGAGGAGTCAGTCTTCGACGAGGCCACCTACGGGGCGCTCTACAAGCTAGTCCAGGACGGCTACGTCGAGGCATTCGGCGGGCCGCTTTCGACGGGGAAAGAGGCGAACGTCTACCAGGCCCTCGGGGGCTCGGTGGCCGCAGACCGGCTCGACGACGGGAAAGAGCCCGAGGTGGCCGTGAAAGTCTACCGCATCAACGCCTCGAACTTCCGGGACATGCGTGGGTACCTCGAAGGCGACCCGCGCTTCGAAGGGCTCGGCAACGAGAAGAGCGACGTCGTGAAGGCGTGGGTCCGCAAGGAGTTCGCGAACCTCGGCCGGGCGCGGGACGCGGGCGTCCGGGTACCCATCCCCATCGCCGTCGAGCGCAACGTTCTCGTGATGGAGTACATCGGGACGGAGACGGGCCGGGCCAAGCGGTTGTCGGAGGTCGACATCGAGAACCCCCAGACGGCCTTCGAGGTGGTTCGCGAGTACATGCGTCGGCTCTACGACGCCGGCCTCGTGCACGGCGACCTCTCGGAGTACAACGTCGTCTTCCACGAGGGCCAGCTCGTGGTCATCGACCTCGGCCAGG
>CAYLJD010000088.1:0-9663 GCA_964383875.1 uncultured Halobacteriales archaeon | reverse complement strand
AGCCACACCGAGGCGGAGTTCACGAGCTGGGAAGACTGTTACTCCGCCGCCAGTACGCTCGCGAACGCGACAATGAATCTCGCCACCGAAGAGTAACCGTCGTCCCGTGTCGAGTTTCCTCCGAGGTCGCTGTCGTATCTTCTGACCCGTCGTAATCTATAATTTCCTACTAGCGTAACATACGAACATGGTCGTCATCGACATCAACTGCGACATGGGCGAGAGCTTCGGAAACTACACCATGGGCAACGATGCCGACGTGATGCCCTACATCACGTCGGCGAACATCGCGGGCGGGTTCCACGCTGGCGACCCGCACGTCATGAAAGAGACGGTCGAACTCGCCGCCGAGCACGACGTAGGGGTCGGCATCCATCCCGGACTGCCGGACATGATGGGCTTCGGCCGGCGGACGATGGACGCGACTCCGCATGAGGTCCGCGACTACGTCATTTACCAGCTCGGAGCGCTGCGAGCGTTCGCCGACGAGTACGGCGTCACGTTCCAGCACGTCAAGCCCCACGGCGCGATGTACTCGATGCTCTCGGAGAGCGCGGACCACGCGCGGGCCGTCATGGAGGGAATCCTCGAGGTCGACGACGACCTTATCTACCTCGCGACCGACCGCAACATCTACGAGGTCGCCCAGGAGTTCGACGACCTGCGGGTGGTCTTCGAGGGATACGTCGATCTGGAGTATAGAGCCGACCACAGTCTCATCGTCGAACAGGAGAAAGACAGCCGCGACCCCGAACTCGTGGCGGAACGGTTCGTCAACATCGCCACGAAGGGGCAGGTCGAAGCTGCCAACGGCGAGATGATAGACGTACCCGCAGAGAGCATCTGCATTCACGGGGACGGTCCCAACCCGGTCGAACTCCTTGAGGCGATTCACAGCGCTATCGACGAACATGACATCGAACTGGCGCCGCTGTCGGCGATCGTCTAAGCGGTTGCATCGAGCGCCGATCGCAGTCCGCCGACGGCTTCTTCCAGTTGCTCCCGTTCGATGGTCAGCGGCGGCTGGACGCGCAGTACGTTCTTGTGGAACCCGCCGACGCCGACGATGAAGCCGTCCTCGCGCATCTGCTCGCTGATCTTCTCGGCACGCTTTGCGTCCGGCTCTGGCGCGACGCCCATCGGCCCGGTGTCGCCATCGGGATCAACTATCTCGAGGCCGCGCATGAGACCGAGACCCCGGGCCTCTCCCACGATGTCGTACTCGCTTTCGATATCGTCCAGTTCCGACGCGAGCCACTCGCCCTGCTCGCTGCCGTTGTCGATGATACCGTTCTGTAGCTCCTCGATGGTCGCCTCGGCGGCCGCACAGGCGACGGGGTTGCCGCCGAACGTCGAGAGGTGGTCACCTGATTGGAAGGCGTCGGCAATCTCCTCGCTCGCGGTGAACGCACCCAACGGGAGACCGTTGGCGATACCTTTCGCCTGGGACATGATGTCCGGGACGATATCGAAGTGGTCGACGGCCCACATTTCGCCGGTCCGGCCGTATCCCGTCTGTACCTCGTCGGCGATCAGCAGGGCGTCACGTTCGTGGGCAATCTCCTGCACGCGTTCGAGCCAGCCCTCCGGCGGTACCACCAGGCCGGCTTCGCCCATCACCGGTTCGACGACGATCGCCGCGAGGTCGTCGGCGGTGTGGGTGTCGATAACCCGTTCGACGTCCTCGGCGCAAGCGGACGAGCAGGGTCCACCATCGCACATCTGACATCGGTAGGAGTAGGGCGGGGCGGCATGAGCCACGTCGTTGATGGTCGGTGCCATCTCCGACTTGTAGGCCTTGTTCCCCGTCAGCGCGAGGCTGCCCAGCGTCCGTCCGTGAAAGCCCATCTCCAGTGCGAGTATCTCCTTGCTGCCGGTGTACTTTCGGGCGAGTTTGATGGCGCCTTCGACGGCTTCGGTTCCGGAGTTACAGAAAAACGACTTCTGCAGGTTACCCGGCGTCACCTCCGCTAGCGTCTCGGCCAGACTCGCGACGGGCGCGTTGGGATGCAGGTACGAGCAGCCGTGAATGAACTCGTCCAGTTGCTCGTGTGCCGCATCAACCATCGCGTCGTTGCCGTGTCCGGCGTTCGTGACGGAGATGCCCGAGAAGATATCGAGATACTCGTTCCCGTCGTAGTCCTCGACGTAACAGCCGTGGGCTTCCTTTATCGGTACGTCGAGCGACTTCCAGATGGGAATCACGTACTCGTCGTAGTTCGATTCGACATCCGCGTTCCGGACTGGGGGGTCAGTTTGTTCGGACATAGGTTTACGCTCGTACCGGCTCCAGGCCGATATGTGCGCAGAGTTGTGGCTCCGACTACAAAAAGCTAGTATACGAAGCGGTAGCCGCCGGAGATCGTTTTCACCGGTAATTATTTGTTCGCGACACCGGTACAGAACGCCTGTTGATGTCAGAATCCAGAATAGAGCGCCAATCGCTTTCATCGCCACGGTACGAGTACGGAGGCGACGACCACGTGTTCGTCGAGTTGGCCGAGTCAATGAGCTTCACTGCGAATTTCAAAGCGCAGGCCATCACCCAGGAGGTCACCGCGCAGGATATCCCGGGGATCATCGAGGTCGCACCGTCGAACGCGTCGTATCTGCTGCATTTCGACCCGTCGGTGATCCACCCCGACGACCTCATCGAGCGGCTGCGGGACATCGAGACGTCCATCGATCTCACCGAGTACACCTGGGAGGCGCGCGTCATCGACATCCCGGTTCTGTACGACGACCCGTGGACCCACGAAACGCTGATGAAGTTCCGGGACCGTCATCAGGATCCCGACTCGACGGACCTCGAATACTCGGCCCGTATCAACGGATTCGACGGACCCGAGGAGTTCATCGAAGCGCACGCCGGCGCGCCCCACATGGTGACGATGGTCGGATTCGTGCCCGGACTCCCGTGGACGTTCCAGATGGTACCGCGCGACCAGCAGATCGAGGTTCCAAAGTACGTCCAGCCCCGGACGGAGACGCCGAGCAGGGCAGTCGGCTTCGGCGGCGCGTTCACCGCAATCTACCCGGTGCAGGGCGCGGGTGGCTACCAGCTGTTCGGCCGTACGCCCGTCGAAGTACTCGACGTCGGGCAGGAGCTGGCTGCCTTTGCCGACTCGATGGTACTCCCCAACGCCGGGGACATCATCAACTTCCGTCGCATCGACCGCGAGGAGTACGATAGCATCCGCGAGGAGGTCGAGGCCAACGAGTACGAGTACAACATCGGTCGCATCGACTTCAGACCGGAGGAGTTCTTCGAGAACCCCGCGGGGTACAACGAGCAGATAACGGAGGTGCTGGACTGATGCTCCGGATTACCGAAGGCGGACTCTCGACGACGGTTCAGGATACTGGGCGGTACGGCAACTACCACATCGGAATGCCGCCGTCCGGCGCCGTCGACCAGTACGCACACCGGGTTGCGAACTTTCTCGTCGGTAACGAAGCCGACGCCGCGACGCTCGAGATGACGTACGGCGGACCGACGGTCGAGTTCGAAGAGGACGCGCTCATTGCGGTCTGCGGTTCCGACATGTCGCCCGCGGTCGACGGCGAGTCAGTTCCGACGTGGACGGCAGTTGCCGTCGGCGCGGGACAGACGCTCAGCTTCGAATTTGCGACGGAGGGCGCACGCGCCTATTTCGCCGTCGCCGGCGGCATCGACGTCGACCAGGTGATGGGGAGCCGCGCGACGTACACGCTCATAGGTATCGGCGGCTACGAGGGCCGCGAACTCGAAGCAGGTGATGAACTCCCGGTCGGCGACGCGTCCGTCGATGGTCAGGAAGGGTCGAGCGTCGACGCGGAGTACGTCCCTGACTACGGTGACGACGGATCGATCCGCGTCGTGATGGGGCTTTGTGACTACCGACTCACTGACGAGGGAAGAGATGTCCTCCTCGGAACCGAGTGGAAGATAAGCGACGAGGCGGACCGCGTTGGCTACCGCCTCGACGCGGACGTCGACATCGAGGACCTGTTCGAGGAGCGCGAACAGCCGTTCGGTGCGGGGACGGACCCGACGAACGTGGTCGATCTGGGATACCCTCTCGGATCGATCCAGATGGCTGGCCAGCCGATCGTTCTCATGCGTGACGCCGTCACTGGCGGCGGGTACGCGACCGTCGGAACGGTCATCAGTCCCGATCGGGGACGGCTCGCACAGGGTCGCTCACACGAGACGGTCACGTTCGAGTCCGTCTCCATCGAGGAGGCGCTCGACGCTCGGGAGTCGTGGAACGACCGCCTCGACACGCTCCGCAGCGAGCTTCTGGACTGATTCCGTCAGTCCGACCTTGTCCCGACGGACGGGATCGTAATGGGGGAAAATTATATATTCGTTCCCACGATCGTTTATCGTATCGTAGAATGGCTGACGAAACTACTATCGAAGCACCGATGCCAGGTGTGTTCTATCGGCGTCCAGACCCGGACGAGCCGGTCTTCGCTGAAGAAGGTGACGAGGTCGAATCGGGCGATACAGTTGCTCTCATCGGCGTCATGAAGAACTTCCACGACGTGACTGTCGACACCGACGGTGTCATCACGTCCTTTCTGGCCGACAATGAGACCGAAGTCGAGGCCGGAGACGAGCTTCTGACCGTCGAACCGAACTGATACCGCGGCTCACAGGTAGTCACCGTCTCAGCGCACGAACGTTTCGCGGCTGTCGCTGTGTGGCCAGTTCCCAACGCGCCAGGAGTCACCATCAGTAATTGTTTAGTGGGCTACGCTCTGTCTATGGAGCATGTTCGACAAAGTTCTCATCGCCAACAGAGGCGAGATTGCCGTCAGAATCATCCAGACGTGTCGAGAGCTCGGCGTCACCGCCGCGGCGATTTACAGTGACACCGACGAGGACGCGAAACACGTCAGGCTGGCCGACGAGGCCCATCACGTCGGCGGTTCAGTCGCGCGCAAGAGCTACCTCGATGTCGAGTCCATTCTCGACGCTGCTCGGACAGCCGAGGCGGATGCTATTCACCCTGGATACGGTTTTCTCGCCGAGAACGCGTCCTTCGCTAGCGCCGTTGAAGAGAGCCAGTTCGTGTGGATTGGGCCACCCAGCGATATCATGGAACAGTTCGGCGAGAAGACCAGAGCGCGCCAGTTGATGGACGAGGCGGGTGTTCCCATCGTCCCGGGGACAACTGATCCCGTGGAGAGCGCCGAGGCGGTGCGCGAGTTCGGAGCCGAACACGGGTTCCCGATTGCCATCAAAGCCGACGGCGGTGGGGGTGGTCGTGGGATGCGTATCGTCAGGGCTAACGACGACGTGGAAGCGGAGTTCGAGGATGCCCGCCGCGAAGCCGAGGCGTACTTCGACAACCCGGACGTCTACGTCGAGCGGTTTCTCGACGGACCGAAACACATCGAGGTGCAGGTGCTCGCCGACGAGCACGGCAACGTCCGCCATTTGGGCGAGCGCGACTGCAGTACGCAGCGCCGTCAGCAAAAGCTCATCGAGGAGACCCCTTCGCCGATACTGGACGACGAGGAACGCGACGCGCTCTGCGAGCGAGCGCGGCAGGGCGTCGCGGAGGCGGGCTACGTCAATGCTGGCACCGTCGAGTTCCTCTACAAGGACGGCGAGTACTACTTCATCGAGGTCAACGCCCGCATCCAGGTCGAGCACACGATTTCGGAGGTCGTGACCGGCATCGACATCGTCAAGTGGCAGCTCCGTATCGCGGCCGGCGAACGTATCGACTTCGACCAGTCCGATGTCGACCCGCGAGGGGCGGCCATCGAGTTCCGCATCAACGCCGAGGATCCCTCGAACGACTTCGCCCCGATGCCCGGCACCGTCGAGACGTATCGAGCGCCGACCGGGATGGGCGTCCGCGTCGACGACGGCATCGACGAGGGGGACTCCATCGCGCCGTTTTACGACTCGATGTTCGGCAAGTTCGTCGTCGCGGGGCAAGACCGCGAGGAGGCGATCCGTCGCGGCCAGCGCGCGCTCGCCGAGGCGACTATCGAGGGAGTACCCACGACGATCCCCTTCCACCAGCGGGTACTCGCCGACGAGCGGTTCCGGGCGGCCGACCACTCGACCACGTACGTCGAGGAGTATCTCGACGTGGCGTAGCTGTCAGTGCATCGCATCCCCGCCGTCAGGGCTCAACGTCTGCCCGGTGTAGTAGGAACTCTCCTCGCTGGCGAGGAACACGGCCGTCGGAACGATGTCTTCGACCTGACCGAGTCTGTCCATCGGAAGTTCGGCTTCCTTGGCTTCCCGCCACTCCTCACTAATGTCGTTGAGGAGGGACGTCTCGACGGGCCCGGGGGCGATTGCGTTGACCCGAACTGTCGGTGACGTCTCGCGTGCGAGTGCACGGGTGAAGGCAATGACTCCGCCCTTCGCGGCGGAGTAGTGTACGAGTTCCTCGCCACCTTTGATGCCGAGCTGTGAGGCGACGTTGACGATCGATCCGTTGCCCTCTTCCAGCATTCCGGGCAGTGCGAACCGCGACGTGAGAAAGACACCGCGCAGGTCGACGTCCATCGTTTCGTCCCACATCTCGACCGGCATCTCGTCGAGCGGTGACTGGGTGAGAATCCCCGCGTTGTTCACGAGCACGTCGACGGCTCCCCACTGGTCCTCGAACGTCTCGATCATCGATTCGACACTCTCCGCGTCCGAGACGTCACCTTCCAGCGTCATCGCCTCTCCGCCGTCCGATTCGATCGTCTTGACGACATCCTCGGCGGCTTCCAGTTCGGACTGGACCGGCGGGTGGTTCACCGCGACTCTGGAACCTGCCTCGGCGAGACCCTCGGCGATTCCTCGACCGATACCGCTGCTTGCTCCCGTTACGAGCGCGTCTTTGTCGTCCAGTTGTAGCATACACGTCAGTTCACAGGCCACACGGAAATGTTTTCACGCAAAGACGGGCGCTTCCCTCAGGAGGAGCTGTAGAGAATGATGCCGCCGCCGACAGCGAGCAGGATGGTCGAGAAGATAGTCGTCACGCTGCCGAGCGCGAACAGCTCAGGCGTTGCGCGCGTCGAGGAGGCGATCGCGAACACCTGAACCGGGAGCGTGTTCTCCTGCCCGATAAGCAACAGACCGCGCGTCGCCTCGTTGTACGAGAGCGTGAACGCGAACACTGCGGCGCCGAGAACGGTCGGGGCGATCTGCGGGAGGATGATCTCCCGGAACCGCGTCAACCGGCTCGCCCCCATGACGCGAGCAGCCCGCTCGTTTTCTGCTAACGTTCGGGGGAACCCGGCTAGCAATACGATGACAGCGAACGGGACTGTCCAGACGACGTGGACGGGAATCGCAAGCCAGAGGTTCGATTCGAGACCGAGAACCTCGCTCAGGAACAGCGATGCACCGACGCCGAAGGTAATTCCCGGTGTGATGATGCCGAGAATGAGAAGGTACAGAAGTCCTCGCTGACCCCAGAAGTCGTACCGGTACGCCAGCGCGGTCGCCGTCGATAGTAGCGTCGTGATAACCGTCACGACCAGTGCTAACTGTAACGACCGAATCGTTGCAGTTATTATTGCCTCGTTTTCGAACAGAATAGTGTACCAGTCGGTTGTGAACCCGACAAACGGAAACGTCAACCCTCCGCTGTTGAACGAGAATGCGATGAGTGACAGAATCGGCGCGTAGATGTAGAGTATCATGAAACCGACGAAGATCGTGAGTACGCGCGTGACGTTCATCGCCTCGGAGAGCCTCACAACGATGGACTTGTCCCTGGATTTACGACTACTATTACTCTCTGTTGCCATTATCCTTTCTCTGTACGTATACTAACTTAAATCCGATGGACGTGGCGAGTGTGAGCACTGACCATCTGAACGTAGATTTATACCGCTTGATCTCTTGACCTCGGAGTAATGAGTGAGCACGCAGGTGATGAACTGAACGTGGGCAAGACGGCCACGGGTATGGAAGGGGCGGAATTTCCGGAAACGAACATGCGCGCGGTCCAAGCCGTGGCAGGTGCGCTTGCATCGACACTCGGTCCGACACCGCGGGACAAACTCATCGTCACGCCACTGGATGCGCCCCAACCTGACGATTCCTCTGGTCAGCCCGATAGCCAGTTTGAGGTTGCGACGGACGGGGCAACTATTCTCCAACAGCTCCCTCTCGAACACCCCATCGGACCGCTTGTCAAGCGTATGACCGGGCCGGAGCGGCCCGGTGATACGGATGTGGAAGGTCAGGACATCCCGGACGGAGTAACCACAGGTGTGGTGCTCGCGGCGTCGCTGCTCGACGAAGCCGAAAACCTCCTCGAGATGGGTGTCCATCCGACCGACATCCGCCGCGGATTCCAGGTCGCTGCCGACACTACTATGGAGACACTGAGATCGCTCGCTCGTCCGTTAGATCTCTCGGAGCGCGAACAAGCTCAGGCAGTTGCCCGGTCAGCGATGAACGGTAACGATATCGGCGGGCTCGTCGATACGTGGGCCTCCCTAGCCGTCGACGTTGTCAAACAGGTCGGCCAGCCAAACGCGAAGACTTTCGCTATCAGAACGAAACGGACAGGCCGAATTAGCGACTCACGGCTCGTATACGGTACTATCCTTGACCGGAACGGACGAGCCGACCAACGGATGCCGGAGGTTGTCGAGGACGCTTCGGTGTTGGTTTTGGGCGGGCACGGTACCGGCGGCCTCTCCGACCCGACGCTTGAGAAGGACTGGACTGCCAGCAGCGCCGAAGACGTCGACCTGTCCGGGTTGGCAACTGCGTTCGACGACCGCCGCGAGGACATACTAACCGATATCGTGACAGCCGGCGTGGACGTGATTCTCGCCCGGGAAGGAATTATTTCGGAGTACAGTGCTGCGCTCGCGGACCACGGCATCCTCGGCATTCGTCGGGTAAACCGACTCAAACTGGCTCAGGCCGCCCGTGCGACTGGCGCGACGATAGTCAACGACCCATCGGATATCTCACCAGACCATCTTGGGTGGGCAAAACAGGTCTCGGTCCAGAACCATGATCCTCGTCCCGGTCGCCGGCGCAAGCGGAAGATGACGGTTATCGAGGACTGTGAGGACCCAGACTCTGTGACGGCTTTGCTCACCGGCACGTTCGACCAGGGTGGCGAACAACTCACCCGACAGTTGAGGAAGGGTGCAGCAGCCGTTGCTGCCGCAGCCGGGTACGGGACGGACCACACCGGCTATCTCCCCGGGGGTGGAGCCGTCGATGTTGCTGTCGCCAACCGACTCCGCAACGTGGCGACCGCCGAGGACTCGAAAGCACAGCTAGCTGTCGAGGGATTTGCCGACGCCGCTGAGATGGTGCCGTTTACCATCGCGAAAAACGCCGGTGCCGACCCCACCGTCGTCGTCGCCGACATCCGCTCGGAGCAGGCGGCCACCGACGAGAGATACGGATTTGTCGCTTCCGGGCGGTCGGTCGCCGATGTCCTCGACGCTGGCGTTCTCGATTCTCACGTTGTCCGCCGTCGGGCTTACACGACGGCAACGCAGGTAGCGAACCTGATTCTCGGTATCGACGACGCGGTCAAAGCGACCTTCACGTTCGAGCGGTCGGACCCCGAGGATACGATCTACGACAAGCGCGCCCGTAAAGTCGAGAAGGCCCGCGAGGACGACACCTGATACTGTCAGCGGACTTGACACCGACGTCTTCAGAGCTCACAAACG
>CAYLJD010000087.1:0-9698 GCA_964383875.1 uncultured Halobacteriales archaeon | reverse complement strand
TCACGAAAGTCGCCAGTGGCTACTGGCGCATGATGGATCCCCAGAATGGCTACACGGTCATCAGCGCGGACGCGCTTCGTGGACTGGATATCGATGCGCTGTACGACGGGTATGGATTCCTGAACGACGTGCTGGTTCATCTGAATGTGGCCGACGCCCGGGTCGTGGACGTCTCCATGCGAGCCCGGTATGGTGACGAGGAGAGCGGCATCAGATACACGAGTTTCGTCCCCAGACTCTCAGCGCTCCTCCTCCGGGACTTTGTCTGGCGGCTCCGGATCAAGTACCTCCTGTTCGATTTTCACCCGCTCGTCGGATTGTACGTGTTGGGAGCCGTCGCCGGGATCGGCGGATTGGGCTATCTGGGGTGGGCTGTCGCGTCGACACCGACACCCCTCCAGGCTCTCACCTCCCTCCTCGCCCTCGTGTTCAGTGGGACGCTCTTGACGTTCGCCATGATCTTCGATCGGGCGCACAACCACACTCTCGAAGATCGAATCGACCCACCGATCGAGGAGGGGCGTGGGTGAACGTTCTCTCCATCGTCGGAGCCCGTCCGCAGTTCGTCAAGGCGTTTCCACTTTCCCTGGCCCTGCGGGAGCACCACCGGGAGGTGCTTGTCCACACCGGCCAACACTACGACGAGGAACTCTCCGACGTGTTCTTTGCGGAGCTGTCGATTCCGGAACCCGAGTACAATCTCGGCGTCGGATCTGGGTCTCACGCGGACCAGACGGCTGCAATGATGACTGGCATCGCGGATGTCGTCGCGGACGAATCACCGGACGTCGTCATCGTGTATGGCGATACGAACTCGACGGTCGCCGGCGCCCTCGTGGCGGCGAAGACGGATTCCGTGCTAGCGCACGTCGAAGCGGGGTTGCGGAGCCACAACCGGACGATGCCGGAAGAGGTGAATCGAGTGGTAACCGACCACTGCGCAGACATTCTCCTTGCGCCCACCACCGACGCCGCGGAGAACCTTCGGACCGAGGGGCTGTCCGATCGCGTCTATCCCACCGGCGACGTCATGTACGACGCGATTCTGTCGGCCAAGTCCCGCGCACTGGCGACCTCGACCGTGCTCGATGATGTTGGACTGGCGGATGGCGAGTATGTGCTCGCCACCGTTCACCGGGCCGCAAACACGGACGATCCGGTCCGATTGCGTGCGATCGTCGAGGCGCTCATCGAGGTCCCCAAACGGGTGGTCGTTCCGCTGCACCCGCGGACGTCGGGGGCCCTCGAGGCACAGGGACTGTACGAGACTGCGGCTGCAGGGCTGGAGCTCATCGATCCCGTGGGATACCTCGACTTCATTCGGCTCCTCGCCGGCGCCGAGCGGGTGGCCACAGATTCTGGCGGCGTCCAGAAGGAGGCGTTCTACCTCGACCGACCCTGTGTGACCCTGCGCGACGAAACAGAATGGATCGAACTCGTCGACTGTGGCTGGAATCAACTCGTCGGCGCCGACGCCGACGCCATCTATACGGCACTCACCGAGCCGATCGACCTCCCGGCCAAACCATCGATATACGGCGACGGCGACGCGGCCGAACGGATCGTGTCCGTGCTCGAAGACCACGTCCCGACCACAGCAGCAGTCCACGGATGACGGGACTCTGGCCCGATCGACGAACGGCGGACGGGCGTGTGGCGCCGCAGTCCGTGCCGCGGCCCGTCTCCAGAGTGCTCGGCGACGCTTGGTCGGCTGGGTGCGTCCGTGCCGGTGTCGAACCGGCATCTGGAGCACACGGCTTGTTCGGAGCGACGCACTGTCGGCCCCCTGGTCCGGTTTCAAAGCGAGCGACCCACCCAGTTACTGGTGTCCCGCGCGCTGTCACCGCACAATCGTCGTGGGACCGGCTGACCGACCACGGTCTCCCGACGGTGACGTCGTGGCGCTGGCAACCCGTTAACGGGGAGACCGTCTGGCGTGACACGGACCAGCCCACTCGCTCGCGAGGACGCGATACCTCCATCCAATGACTCGGCAGCCAAGTGGGAACGGTGTGCTCGTACTCGATACGAGTGGCCAGTGTGGACTCTCCGTGGTTCGGTCGTTGGGGAGGAAGGACATCTCGGTCACTGCCGGTGCACGAGCCCCGCGTTCCCTCGGAATGTTGTCGCGATACAGCGACGACTCGTTCGTGTATCCCGATCCGCGAAGCGATGCTGACGGATTCCTCGACGCACTCATCGCTCACCTCGATCGAGTGGACTACGACGCGGTGATTCCCGCTGACGACCATTCGTCACTGCTTCTCGCTCGGCACAAACCGGACATCCGAGCGACTGGGACGACCGCGGCCGTGGAGGACTGGCCGACGTTCGAACGAGCGTACGACAAAGCGAAGCTGTTTGAAACGGTCGCGACGCTCGACATTCCCGCTCCAGTGACCGCACTCCCGACGTCGATGGGAGCGGTTGCCAGACTCGCCGACGAGATCGCGTATCCCGCCGTGATCAAGCCCCGAAGCAAGAGTCACTTCCGTGATGGGGAGTGTGTCACGACGTTGGTCACGGGCGAAAACTACGTCGACTCCCCACAGGAGCTTCGCCAAACGTACCGGCAGTTCCTCGCGCGCTACGACGGCTTCGATCGGTGGTATCCCATCGTGCAGGAAGTCGTCCCCGGGACGACCACGACGACAGTTGTCCTGGCGGATGACGGCGAAATACTCCAGTTTTTCCAGGAAGAGCGGGTGCGGACCTATCCAGCAACGGGGGGCAACTCTGCACTTCTCGAAGCGGTTGAAAATTCGGTCATGCTCGAGTACACCGAACGGGTTCTTGCTCATCTCGGTTGGACAGGGCCCGCGATGGTCGAATTTATGCGGACGCCCGACGGGACGTACTTCCTCATTGAAGTCAATGGCAGATACTGGGGGTCGCTGCCGTTCGCCATCAATTGTGGGTTCGATGTCCCGTGGCTCCACTACCTCCAGTTGCAGGGTCACGATCCATCGCCTCTCATCGAGCGAGGGGACTATCGGACAGACATCCGGCAGCGACGGTTGTTGTACGAGGACCTCAAGTGGTTCGGTGAACACCTCTCAGAGGGGAACATCGACGCTGTTCGTCCGTTTCTTGCCGCGTTTGTGCGCTCGCGCCACACGGGTGTGTCTGTGAACGATCCACTTCCGACCCTTGGAGCACTCGCCCAGGCCGCGAAACTTGGCACGGGGGCGATCGAACAACGGGTGCGCCAGTCCGTCTGAGTCCAGTTTCGCATCCACTTGTCTGATCGAACGGTGTGGTTGCCGAGCGAACCGGACCGTCACTGCCATTCGCTCACCCGCCGCAGTCGACGCTGCACGGAACGGAGCCCTCACCGGGAGTGATGAACAGACGAGGGTCGTTCTGTCACTGCGAGGAGGTACGTCGAGAGGGCATAGGCCATCCAGGCCTGGCACCAGCGCATGAGGGTGATGCGCTTGGTATACAGGCGATGCTTCCGGAAGTAAAACCGCTCTTTGCCATCGTAGAGGTGGTCGAGTGTCCAGTCGATGATCCGGCGAGCGAACGTGAGGTCACCGGCTCTCGTAAACACCAGAATCCCTTGGGCTGCCGCGTGGATGTCACGGGGATAGGCCGATGATTCGTCCCAGTTCGGCGCGCCGTTCGCTTCGAACAGGGTATCTCGGAAGAAGCGGACACCGTCGGCGAGCGACGCTGCATAGCGGTCGGACCCCGTTACCGCGTGGTGGCGCTGGAGGCACTCGATGACGAAGCCGTTGTGATGGGTGTCCATCGACAGGTGCGACGCGTCGGGCGGATCTCGATAGTGCCAGCCGCCGCGATCAGACTGTCGAGCGACGACGTAGTCGAGCAGCCGCTCTGCGCGATCCCGAAGCCGATCCGACGGATACCGGGCGTGGATATCCAGCAGGGTGCGGGCGGCGATCGCGCCGGCGTTGAGTGTGTAGTGGTCGCCCGTATCCTTCGGGTAGTAATCGATCTTGGCGCCATCGGCGACCTCCCGATAGTTCATCTCGTCGATGAGAAACGTCTCGGCCGTTCGAGCGATCTCTCCAAATCGCGGGCGGTACTCGGCGGCAGCCAGGAGTGCTTTGACGGCGTAGGCGGTGGCGACGACGTCGGGTTCCTCGGGATAGGTCTTGTGATCGAGGTGCTGGTTCTGGTGTCGATGGCCGCCACAGAAGCCACCGTATCCCGGACTCTGATGGTCGACCAGCCAGTCGGCGAGCCGGACGGTGGAGGGGGCGTGATCGATATCCATGTCGGGGAACGGACCTCGATCGAGATTTCGGTGGGCCAGTGCGAATAGGCCGGCTCCTTTGAAGCTCCGGCGCTGTTCAACTAGCATCGCCCGTCGAATGTTCACCGGACACCGTTTGATTGTCTCCTGGAACCCCAGGTTCACCCATCGGTTGTCGATGGGGAGCGCCCGACGAATCCGACTGCTCATGCCGTCCGCGTAATCCCACCCGACGTAGTCTCGCTCGGCTGCGAAAGCCAACGTCTGTTTGGTGACGTCGGCCACAGACTCAACTGAGCGATCTGCAAGATCGCGCTGCGACGGTCTCGATTGGAGTGACGTCACGTCCATGCTCGACGCGCTCTCGTGAACGAGATTTTTGGCGCTTTGGCTTCGTAATGGACCGGGTAGCGGGGGCCACAGAGGGGGCGTTTCGATCAACCGGCAACCCGGTCAGAAACGCGGCACCCGCACGAGCCGGTAGGACCACCATAACAATTCCCGTCTGCGGTCACGTCACGGACTGAGACGGTGGAGATGCCACACGGACGGTCGACCGCGTCGGTCGGTCTGTCACGTCGGCACTGCGTGCCTCTTTGAGCATGATCCGAGACCACTCGTTTGCCCTCTGTCTGACGCACGATCTCGATCGGCCCTACAAATCGTTCCGGTCGGTGTACTATGCGGCGCGTGATCGGCGGGTTGGCCACCTACGTGACCTCCTGCCCGGCCGAAATCCGTACTGGCAGTTCGAGAATATCATGTCACTCGAGCGCGAGCTGGACGTCCGGTCGGCTTTCTACGTCTTGAACGAACCGCACCTGCTCGAGAAAGAGTGGGAATGCTGGCTCAACCCGGGTGATTGGGTACAGCATCTCGGCCGATACGACATCCGAAACCCGGACATTGCTGACGTCATCCGGGCACTCGACGCCGGCGGATGGGAAATTGGCCTCCACGGCTCGTATCGATCCCACACGGATGTCGATCGGCTCAGGGAAGAGAAAGCGGCACTCGAGGACCTCGTGCAACACCCGGTCGTCGGTGGCCGCCAACACTACCTACACCTCCGGAGACCGGACACGTGGCACCACCATGCAGCCATCGGACTGTGCTACGACTCCAGTCTCGGATCGAACGATCGCTTTGGATTCCAGCACGGCTATCGCCCGATTCGTCCATTCGACGACGACTTTATCGTATTCCCACTCACGGTCATGGAATCGACGCTTCCGGATCCCGGCTCCTCATTCGAGGCAGCCTGGTCGGCCTGTGAGCATCTGCTCGATGAAGCCGCCACACACAACGCGGTGATGACAGTCGTGTGGCACCCTCGGTATTTCAGCGAAACTGACTTTCCGGGGTACCGCCGGCTCTATCGTCGCCTGATCACGCGGGCGCTCGAATTGGGTGCGTGGGTCGGACCACCCCGAGAATGCTACCGGAATCTCGATCTCGACCGTGACTGCGTGGCCGGCACCCCACGGAAAGACGACGCTAACAAAGGCGGAGCCAGGATGTCTATCACGTGAGACATGGAGGTTCGCCGCCTTGACTTGGAGGAGTGGGACCAGCACCTCCCGACAACTGGATTCGGTGCGTTTCACCCGGCATCGGCGCTGTCCGCGCTCGACCGTCATACCGACGCCGAGCTCCGGCTGTTGGGTGGATTCAAAGGGGAGGAAGCGGTTGGACTCCTCCCCGTTTTCATAAAACAGAACGCCGTCGGACGGGCGGCGTTGTCACCCCCGCCGTCGTTGGCCGTCCCGCATCTAGGGCCGCTTATGATGCCGACGAGCCCCAAACGGCGGAAAATCGAACGAGTCAATCGCGATTTCACGGCAGGTGTCATCGACGACCTTGACGTGCAATCCCGTCGGACGCTCTTCAGAATGGTCGGTGGCCCGGGCTATGCAGACCCGCGTCCCTATACCTGGGCGGATCTGGACGTCCAGCCACGGTTCACGTACGTCCTCTCGGTGCGACAGGACCTCGACGATCTCCTCGGACAATTCTCACGTGATCTCCGGAGTGATATCAGGAATGCTGAAGATCTCGATCTGACGATTTCGGTCGAGGGAACGGACGCAGCCGAGCGGATCGCCCGCGACGTTGCAGAGCGGTATCGAGAGCAGGGCCAAACACCACCGTTCACGATCGAGTACGTCCGCGACCTCGTGGAGAGCCTCGGCGATCGGGCCCGGAACTACGTAGCCCGCGATCCGGACGACGAGTATCTCGGGGGACTGATTATACTCTACTCGAACGACCGGGCCAACTTCTGGCAAGGGGGAGTGAGCCGGAACTACGACGGCCTGAGTGTCAACAGCCTCCTCCACTGGCGGGTAATCAAGGACATCGCCGCGGGGATTCCGATCGAGTCGGTCGATGGATACGACCTCGTGGGGGCAAATACCGAGCGCCTGTGCACGTACAAGGCAAAGTTCGGCGCCGACCTCGTGCCGTACTACGTCGTCGAGTCCGACGGGCGCGGCATGGGGATGGCCAAGCGGGCCTACCAAGTACTCACCGGATGACAGATCCGCGCAATCGAGTCTCCGTGGACGGGAGTTCTCAGTCCGGCCGGCCTGCCGGCAGACGCGATGCTCCCGTGGGTGACCATCCGGAAATACGTGGTCGAGCCCCGACAGGTGACGAAGCCGGACTGCCAGCGACGTCCGCGTATATGGCAGCTCTCCGACAGACGCTCGCGTATGCTCGTGAGCGGGAGTATACCGGGTGGGACTACGGTGACGGACTCAGTAGTCGGCTCCTCGACATCCTTCCGTTCGAATCCAAGTGGACCAACATTGCCGTCCAGGAGACAGTCAAGCGCAGCCCGATCAACCTCAGACCGCTCTTTTTCGTCGAACAGCGGCGCAACTTCAAGGGCACGGCGTTGTTCGCGCTGGCCAATCTGCATGCGTACCAGCTGACTGACGCGGCGCGCTATCGATCCGAGGCGAAGTCGCTGATCGAGTGGCTCTGTGCTCATGGGAGTGATCAGGTTCCGGAGTTCGCTGGGTGTCACCGGCACGATCTTCAGGGGCTCGACGGAAAACAAACGGCGGGGACACCCGGCGTTGTCGGCACGGCCTACGGAGTGCAGGCGCTGTTGGCTGGTGCCGAAACCCTCGACGACCGCTATCGCGAAGTCGCTCACACGGCCGCTGACTTTGTCTTTGACCGACTCGGATACGAGGAGATCGAATCTGGTGCGCGCATCGACTACAAGCCGACTGAGTCCGACGCGTATTACACGTTGAACGCCAATGCGCTCGGCGCACGGATTCTGCTGGATCTGTACGATGATCGACCGGACGACCGACTCCTCGCGGGAGCGACCAACATTCTGGATTACGTCGTCTCGAGACAGACCGATGCCGGTGGCTGGATGTACCGGGATCCACCTGACGCGTCACACCTCTCGATGGACAATCACCACAACGGGTTCATCGTCGAGACGCTCCTCCGCTATTCGGCACTCATCGACGACGACCGATACGAGAACGCACTCAGGGACTCGCTATCGTTCTACCGCGACACCCTTTTCGAGGAGAGCGGCGCGCCGAACTGGGACGAATCATCGGCCTACCCCCGTGACATCCACGCGGCGGCCCAGGGCATCATCGTGTTCACGCACGCTGGCGACATCGCGTTCGCCCGACGAATTCTCGACTGGACGCTCGACCATCTCCACAAGGGCGACGGTCAGTTTTTCTTCCGCAAGCATCGCTTCTACACCACGCGCGTGACGCTCATGCGCTGGTGCCAGGCCTGGATGGCCTACGCTCTCTCGACGCATCTATCGGCCACCGCTGATCTCCGCTGAGTCGGGGGACCGCTCGGGTATTTTATACGGCCCAGTGCCGGCACTGCGCTGCACCGCTCGGGACCGAGTGCCGCGGCGTGTTCAATCGAGATAGCCGAGATTCGTCAGTCGCTCTTCGAGTTGGTCATCGACGACGTCCACGTCGGGGCCAGCATCCACTATCGGATACGATTGGGCTCCTACTTCTGTCACGATGGGAAGCGGTCGTCCATCCATTCGGTCGCTCCGTGGATAGCCGAGTGTCGCCAACACGGTCGGGGCGATGTCGAAGAGGTGGGCGTTGAACGACGCACTGTCAGCTTGGATCCCGGGACCTGCGGCGGCGAAGACCCCGTTCCGCTTGTGGTCCCACCCAGGGGGTTCGGGTTCGGCAAAGTACTCGCCCAGCAACCAGGTGGTCACGTAGTAATTGTAGTCGTTCGGGACGGTAACGACATCGACGGCACGGTCGGCTTCCGGTCCGGTGAAGTATCGCTCCCGCGGGGCAACGTCCTCGAACACAGCCTCGCCATCCGGGGTCTCGAGCTCGGACAGTCGGGAGACGAGTCGGTCCCGCACAGCCTCGTATTCTTCCGGCGGGACGACACCGTTCGGTTCTCGCCCCTCGAGGTTGATCCGCACGCCACACTCGACACGTGATCGCATGTACGCCACCGATTCCGGGAAATTAACCTGCTCGCTCGCCGCCCGGATAAGCGACGCCGGCACGTGGCGTTCGATCGTCTCCCGGAGTCCGAGCCGCTCGAGCACGCGGCCCATCCGCTGTGCCGTCAATCCGGTGGCGGCTCCAGCGGCTGTCACCCTCGCTCCCCATCCCACATCCCGCCCGGCATCGCTCCCTTTCGCGAGCTCACTATCCCGGATGGCCGACCACGTCGGCATGCCTTCGCCACCACGGGTCGACACGAGGAAGCCGTCGTCGCGGAGGACTTCGTTCAGCCGGACCCGCTGTTTGTATGGGCCGAGACCGTGATCGCTCACGATCATGATCGTGTCGGGATCACAGTCGGCGACGATCTCTCCCACGTGCTCGTCTACAGCTCTATACACCCCCTGGACTGCAGTGGGATCTTCGGGCGCTTCGTGGAGCACGGTATCGGTGTGCTGGAACTGGACGAACCCAAACGTTGGATCGAACCGTTCGGCCAAATACGTGAACGCGTCGCTCCGCATGCCGGCGAGTTCCCGGTATTCGGCAACACGATCTGCTGTCGAGACCGACTGTTCACTTTCGAGCGTCGCGTAGACGCGGTACTCGCCGATTGCCTCCCGGATCTCTGCAAGCAAATCCGGTGGGTGACAGCGTGGATCCTCGGGAGCGAGATATCCCGGGACGATGGCCCCGTCGATGTCTGGCGGTGGATACGTGACCGGCGCGTTTACCACCACGCTGGTTTGGTCGTGATAGTCGAGATACTCCCAGAGTGTCCGCGCTTGAATGGTTGACGCGTTTACCACGTCCCAGTCGTAGCCGTCGAAATCCAGAAACCCGAACACGCCGTGCTTGCCGGGGTTCATTCCCGTATAGAGCGACGGCCACGCGCTGGCCGTCCACGGAGGGACCTGTGACTCCAGCGTGCCCGAGACGCCCATCTCGAAGATGTCGGCGAGGTTTGGGAGCACCCCTGCCTCGAACATCGGTTC
>CAYLJD010000086.1:0-9741 GCA_964383875.1 uncultured Halobacteriales archaeon | reverse complement strand
TCACTGTGATCCAGTGCCCGTAGTCCCACCACGACATCACGCCGTAGGCTCCCTCCGGATACTCGTAGTCACCGACCTCGCCGAATGGTCCGTAGTAGGACATGCCGTTGTCAGCCCCGCCGTACTCGCCCTCCTGGGGCGTATTTTCGGCCATCCAGTCCAGATTCTGGTCCCAGACTGTGACGCTTCCGGGCTGACTCTGCTTGGCATTATCGGCTGCCGTAGCGACGGCGAGCGGCCCGGCGATTGGGACGATCAGCAGCATAACCACAGTGAGGACTGTGAGGACGTGATACGTCCGGATCTGCTGGACATCCGTGAGCGTTGGGAAGTCCGCAAGCCGAGCGACCTGGACGACGCCCCAGCCGTTGAGGACGGCGACGGGGAGGACGAGGTAGTAATGGAAGCGGACCTGCGTCATCGCCATGAGGAGCACGAAGACCGTCCAGACTACGACGAGGAGGTACTCCTCCCGGGTACGCTCGGCGAGGAGTGCGCGGGCACCCATCCAGCCCGCAGCTATCATCGCGGTGAAGAAGGTGAAGCCGTAGCCGCGGTAGAACTGTTCGGCGACCGGCGCTCGGTCGTCGCCGAACATGGACTGGGCCTCGCTGATGGTGAGCGTGGTGTCGGACTGGCCGAGGAAGAGAATTCGCTGCATGTTGTTCCACACGGAATCCACTGCTGCCGGGAGGAAGATCCACAGAATTGCAATGGCTACGATACCCATCGTTGCCAAGGCAGCGGGATAGCCCCATGGCTCGAGTGACTCCCGATCCCAGACCCGAGCCAGCCATGCCATAAAGATACACGCCCCAGCGACGCCGAGCAACGCCAGTAGGTGTAGCAATGAGAGCGTCGTCGTCTCGACCTCGAGCGTCCGTATCCAGGGCAGAATCAGTACCGCGGCGACTACCATCGAGATTCCGCCAATGAATGCGAGGTGTTCTGCGCTCCGCTGTCGGAAGATTGCTATCGCGAAAGCTACGACGAAGAACGTTCCGAAGATGCCGGCGAGGACGACTCCAGCCGGCCAGGTGAGGAGATAAACGCCGAGGCCGAGTCCGGCGAGCGCGCCCGCCTTTGTGGTCGGTTTGAGTCCATCCCAGTCCCGATCCTGAACCTGCTCGAAGACAGGCCGTTCACGTCGAACGATGCCGATCGCCCACACCATACCGAAAACCGCGATGGCCATGGTGAGTGCCTCCGCGATGTGGTGGTCGTAGAAGCCGACAGTTCCCCGATACACCCATGCCCCCTGGGGGATGAGGGCGAGTACGACAGCCGCCGTGATGCCTCCGAGTTTGGATTCGCTGAGCGCCGTTGCGAGATAGTAGACTGGGATCGCTATGAGCGCAGCAATGATGGCGGGCGCGATGACCGAAATCACCGCGACCTGCCGAGACGATGGATCGCCAAGTCCGACGACGAGCGCCACGGTGGCTACGACTTGGTCCATCAGTGTCCCGAACTGTCCCACGTTCGAGCCGTGTGGGAACTTGGTCCACGGATCGCCGAAGAGGCGCCCTGGCCAGTTTTCGACGCTGTAGCTCGTCGCGCGGTAGTGGTAGTACGCGTCGTTCCCGCTGAAATGGACATCTCCTCCTCTGACGAATCTGTCGTACACTCTGGTTCGGGTCCATAACATGTACGCCAGGGCTGCAACGAGGACGGGGATGTGATACCACCGCTGAAGGGTCTCGACGATCGCCTCCGACTCGGCAATCCGATCGCCGTCGGACTCGGCGCTCATTGTCGTGTTCGAGTTCCAAGCCGGGAATAAGCTTTATGAAACGTGTACCTCGGGACCCTCGGACTCGGACCGGTCATACGACACGCAATTCTTATTCGGACTGCCAGGATACAGTCGGCAAATGAAAGTTAGCGTCGTCGTCTGTACGTATTCTATGGATCGATATGAAGATTTTGTGGAAGCCGTTGAGAGCGTTCTCCACCAGAGCTACGAACCGGTAGAAGTGATTCTCATTTCGGACGGAAATAGGACAGTCTACGGACGAATGCAGGAAGATTTCGGCCATCTTGACAGGGTGATTATCCACTGCAATGACGAGAACCTGGGGCTATCCGGAAGTAGAAACCGTGCTCTGGAATTCGCGACAGGCGATGTTGTGGCGCTCATCGACGACGATGCGGTCGCCGACGAGCAGTGGATCGCGGAACTCGTCTCCGTCTATGATTCTACCAATGCGATTGCCGTCGGTGGTCGATCGGTAGCTGACTGGGTCGCCGGGAAACCGGCATTTCTTCCGGACGAATTCTTCTGGCTTGTGGGCGTGACCCATCGCGGATTTGCGGAGCCAGGCGAAGAAGTCAGGAATACGTTCGGGACGAATATCTCCTTCCGTCGGGAGATCCTCGAGGATCTCGGGGGATTCGAAACCTCGGTGGGCCGCAAGGGGGAGAAGAACCTCCAAGCCCACGAAACCGAGTTCTGTAGTCGGATGCGTCAGGAGTACAACAGGGGAGTGATATATCATCCGGACGCGGAGGTGAAGCACAAGGTCTTCGAGTACCGGACGGACCCGGTATGGCTCGGGAAACGAGCATTCCTCCAAGGATACTCGAAACGGGGATTGGAGGTCCTTCTTCCTGAGGCGTCTACCGAGGAAGAGTCAGAATTCCTTCAAGAACTTATACTGGCACACGCACCTCGAAGATTGCGGTTACTCGTCAAGCGGCCCACGATGGAGAACGTTCAACAATTCGTCGCACTCTGGGTCCTCACTGCTCTCGTTGGATTCGGGTATCTCTACGGATTCGTCAAATGGCGATGAATCGCAGACTCGGGGATGGAGCTACAGTACTGGCCGAAGCAACAGAGGGGAACCAACAGGCCTACCTTCTGGGGAGACCGAGACGGTTCAAAGATGGAAGGCATCGAACGGATGGGTGTCGTTGGCCTCGGCTACGTCGGGTTGCCCCTTGCGTTAGCGGCGACCGAGTGTGAGTTCGATGTAGTCGGCGTGGACGTTGACACTGATCGCGTCCAATCGTTAAAACGGGGGAACTCCTATGTAAACGACGTCACGGATGAAGAACTGCTTGCGGGTCTCGACGCCGGTTTCGGGCCGGTTGCCGAGTATGAGGCACTCGAAGGCGTTGACGCTGTATCCGTTTGTGTACCCACACCGATGCGAAAGACCGGGACACCGGACCTCTCCTACGTGGTCGATGCCACGGAGTCTCTCGCGGAAGTCGTGCCTCAAAATTGTACCGTCATCCTGGAAAGTACAGTGTACCCCGGCGCGACCGAAGAAATCGTGGCAGAGGCCCTCAGTAAAAACGGGTGGAAGGTAGGGGAGGATGTATTCGTCGCGTTTTCACCGGAACGCATCGACCCGGGTAACGAGGAGTATGGGCCCACAGAAATCCCCAAAGTCATCGGAGGCGTGACCCCTGCATGTGGTGATCGCGCGCAAGTTCTTTATGGCGAAATTTTTGACGAACTCGTTCGCGTGGACTCCGCAACCGAAGCGGAGCTCGTCAAGCTACTCGAAAACACCTTCAGGGCCGTCAATATCGGTCTCATAAACGAACTGTCACAGATCGCCCACAGGCTCGACGTCGATATCTGGAACGTCATCGACGCTGCCGCTACGAAGCCGTTTGGCTATATGCCGTTCTACCCCGGGCCTGGGCTCGGCGGCCATTGTATCCCGATCGACCCTATGTACCTTTCCTGGAGGGCGAACGAACAGGGCATCGAGACGAGGTTTATTGACCTCGCGGACACCGTCAATCGCGAAATGCCTCGCCACGTCGTTCATCGGGTGACGGACCTCTTAAACGCAGACGGCGTTCCCCTCCGAGATGCCACTGTACTCGTGGCAGGTATGGCCTACAAACCGAACGTGTCTGACGTTCGAGAATCACCAGCAATTGACATTATCGACATGCTCGAGGAACAGAACGTCGATGTCGAGTACCACGATCCTCACGTCGACACTGTAGAAATCGGGGCCGAAGAATACGCTTCAATCCCCCTGTCAGCGGATTCTCTGGCAGGGGCTGACTGCACGATCGTCGTAACCGATCACGACGCGATCGACGTTGCCACCATAGTCGAACACTCACCGCTGGTGTTCGACACCCGGAACGCTACGAAAGGGATCGAGGCAGATCACGTTCACCGTCTCTGAATGCAAATCGTATACTGGGGCGTGCCTACGCCAGGGGACTTTGGGACTCGAAAATATTGGCTCAAACATTCGCCCTCTTTCAAACGGGGGATCGTACCGAAAGTTTGTAGCCGAATCCATCGATAGCCACGACGTACATGTCCGATGATTCTCGACGGCCGATCTTATTCATCACCGTGGATTCCTTGCGTGCCGACCACGTCGGCTGGCATGGATACGAGCGGGACACGACACCCTTTCTCGACGATTTGGCCGCCGAGGCTCGCGTCTTTCCGAATGCCTTCTCCCACGCCGGAAGGACACCGAATTCTTTCCCCGCTATTCTCTCGTCTACCTACGCGACGATGTACGGCGGTGGGGAAGCCCTGTCGCCAAGCACGCCGTTGGTTTCGGAGGTTCTCGACGGTGCGGGGTACTCTACCGCGGGCTTCCACTCGAATCCCTACCTCACCGAGAAGTACGGCTACGAGCGAGGATACGATCATTACTTCGACTCGATAGAAGAGAACAGTGGGACAGCGAGGGTCCGACAGTTTGTGAAGGACCGATTCGACTCGGACGGCGTCGTGTACCAGTCCCTCTATCGAGCATTCAAGATTGCTGAGGGGTGGGCCGGCGTGGAGGTCGGCTCACCGTTCGTCGACGCCGCGACGCTTACAGACAAGGCTGTCGAGTGGATCGACGAGACGCCGGAGCCCCCACAGTATCTTTGGGTCCACTACATGGACGTTCATCATCCATACGTGGCTCCCGACGAGTACCAGTACGAGTTCCGGGAGGATCCCATCGGGAAGCGCAGATCCGTACAACTCCGTCGGAAGATGCTCGAGGAACCTGACGCCATCACCGACGAAGAACTCCAGACGATCACTGACATCTACGACGCCGAGATCAGGCACACAGACACCGAGATTGAGCGCCTAGTCGGGGCGGCGACGGAGGCTTGGAACGATGTCGTGACGATATTCACAGCCGATCACGGGGAAGAACTTGGCGATCACGGTCACTTCAGTCATCACATCCCGAAATTCATGGACGAGCACATTCACGTCCCGTTGCTCGTTCATGACGGTGCCGGCCACGACGAGTACGACGAAATCGTTGGGCTGCTGGATCTCCCGCCGACGATCGTCGAATATGCGGGAGAGGACCCTCCCGATGAGTTCCTTGGCACGAGCCTCCATCGCCTGTACGAGGGCGACTGGGATCGGAGAAGCGTGATCGCTGAGTGGCAGAACGACGAGACGGGCGATCGTAACGTCGCCGTTCGGAGTGACGATTGGTGTTACGTCTACCGAGACAACCGCCGTCGGAACACGGATTACCCCGAAGGGGAGCCCCAGGAGCTATACGACCTACAGGCTGATCCCGACCAGCAACACAACGTGCTGGACGAGCATCCCGAAGTGGTTGAGCGCTTACACGCCGAGGTAGAGCGTCACGTGGAGTTCGTCGAGAGCACGGATGAGGAGGTAGAGGCTGTGGAAACGACGGCCGAAATCGAGCAACGCCTGGAAGACCTGGGGTACAAGACGTGAAGCCGGGTTCGGTGCCGCTCACCGGTGCTCTCCTGTTGTCGGGACCGGTCGCCAGATGGCGTCACAGCGATCGATGAAGGTCCTCTGGCTCCGCCCCTCGACGGGCGACAACATCAGCGTCCGGCGCGAGCGCATCGCCGCACACCTCGCGGAGAAGGGCGTCGACTCGACGATCGTGGATGCGAGCGGTCTCGACGCCCTCGGCGCGATCCGGACGGCGATCGGCGGCGACTTCGACGTGATCGTCGGGAACGTCCGAATCGGACTGTTTCTGGGCTACCCGCTCGCAACCGTCCTGCGGACGCCGCTCGTGGGGGACGTCAGCGACCCGATCTCCGACGTCGACGACCTCCCCTGGCCCCTCTTCGAGTGCTGCCGGCGATACGAGTGGTTCGCGCTGTCTGGGGCGGGCGCCGCCGTCTTCGTCTACGAGTCGTCGTTCCAGGAAGCGCAGGATCGGGGCATCGAGCACGCCGTCAAGCTCCCGAACGCCGTCGATTTCGAGTTCTTCGCGGAGCCGGACGACGAGTCGGTCGAGGAGTCTCGATCGATCCTGATCGAGGACGGCGTCGATCTAACGAAGCCGGTCGCCATCTACGTGGGCGGGTTCACCGAGAACTACCGCATCCGGGACATACTCGACGCCGCCGAGGTCACGCCAGAGTGGGAGTTCGTCTTCGTCGGGGAGGCTGGGCAGGTCGACCTCGTCGAGCGGGCCGCGGCGGAGCTGGAGAACGTCCACTTCCCGGGTGCCTTCGAGTACGAGCTGATGCCCGGGTTCCTCCACCACGCGGACGTCGGCTTCTGCTTTAAGGACGCTGAGCAGCCTCTGAAGCTCAAGGAGTACGGTGCCGCCGGACTGCCGACGATCGTCCAGCCGGGGGAGCTAGAGCGGTGGTACGGCGCGGACGAACTGCTCGTCGTCGAGCCCGACGGCGAGGCGATCTCCGCGCTGCTGGCCGACGTTCTGGACGGGGGGACCGACGCAGGGAAGCGCCTCCAGGAGACGGTGCGACAGTACAGCTGGTCCGGGATTGCCGAGGAGTACTACGAGATCCTGACACGACTCGCGGGAACGGACACCGTCGACGAATAGTTGGGGCCCGATCCGAGCGTTCGAAGCATTCACGGCCCGAATCCCACTCGCGTACCGGATTCCCGGATCTCGCTACCGGTGCGTTAATGGCAGCGACGCCCGGAGACGAACCAACGTGGCGTCATCGACCGATCGACCGCAGAATATCGTCCTTCTCGTCTGGGACGCCTGTCGATACGACTCCGCCCGCGATCACGCCCCGGAGCTCTCATCGCTAGCCGACGACAACGTCTGGTTCGAGCGGGCGATCGCTCCCAGCCCGTGGTCGCTCCCCTCCCACGCGTCCCTGTTCACGGGGCGGTATCCCCACGAACACGGGAGCCACCGTCTGGACGGGACCATCCAGACACCCCTCCTCGACGAGCTTTCCGAGCGTGGGTACGTGACCTACGGCATCTCCGCAAACGGATTCGCGAGTCAACGCACCTCCTTTCACGACCGCTTCGACCAGTTCTACTACACCGGCGGCCGGGATCTCTACCACGACGGGCTCAACGTCTCCGGCTTCGCGCAGCGTTTTCTCACGAAGGACGACGACTCGAAAGCGACGGCGATCCGGAAGACGCTCGGGCGAATCGCGAGGCACGACCATCGTCTGAAGAGCATCGCAAATCTCGCGTCTGTTGGCCTCGGGGAACTGGCGCAGGACCACCCCGTGCTCCAGCGGATCCCACACCGAACCTTCGCACCCGATAGTGGCTACTGCTACGCACCGGAGCGGAACACTCGGTTGCTCGAATCGATCGTCGCGGAAGCCGGGGAGGAACCTTTCTTCGCGTTCGTGAATTACATGGACACCCATCGGCCCTACAAACCGAGGGCGGAGCTCCAGCGCGAGCACCTCGGGGAGACGCTCTCCTACCGGGAGCTGCTACGCCTCAATGAGACCGTGGCCTACCCTTGGGAGTTCGTCGACGAGCTGGAGAACGGCGAGGTGGACGAGGACGACGTCGAGACAGTCCGGGGACTCTACGCCGGGGAGGTCCAGACGGTCGACGAGCAGCTTCGTCGGGTCCGCGAGACGCTACAATCGGAGGGACTGCTCGACGACACGCTGATTATCGTGACGAGCGACCACGGCGAGAACCTCGGCGAGGCCGACGAACGGGGGAACCGCCGGATGGGTCACGAGGCCTCGGTGAGCGACGCCGTCTTGCACGTGCCGCTGTTGCTTGCCCACTCTGAATTGGATGGGCGAACCGTATCGGAGCCAGTCTCGCTGAAGGACCTCTACGGGCTAGTGCTCGATGGGATTCCCGACCTCATGGCTTCCGGGGGAGGAGAGATCCCTGGACTACTGCCGTTCGAGGGAACCGTCAGCAGCCAGTACCCTGCGACCGGCGGCGGCGAGAAGTTCTTCGAGAAACACCCCAACGTCCCGAAGGAGATTATCGAACATCGAGTCTCCGAGCACTCCGCAGTGGCGTACGACGAAGACTGGAAAGTCGTCGTCGAGTCGACCGGGGCCGCGTGGGCAGTCGAGGGGGAAGGCCGCGAGCAGACGGTCGACGCCGCCCCGGAGCACCTTGTGGAGACGGCGAGGGAGCACCTCGAGATACTCGTGGACGCAGGGGGAGACAGCGATCTCACGGAGGCCGACGTCGAACAGCTCGAGGCGCTGGGGTACCTGTAACGAGATGATGCCAACCAGTTGCTACGCCGCTCAGTGCATCTTCACAGATCACAGATGACCCGAACCGACTTCGAACGGCTCTGCGAGGACTTCTTCGAACTGGAGTCGGATCTCGACCTCTTGGACCGGGAGGTGGACGGCGTCCACTTCTGGGAACGCGTCCGTTTCTTCGTCCACAAGCGACTGGCCGCCAACGCGGGCGTGGCCGACGTCGACACCGACGACGGCCACAGCACGGCGGAGTACCGATCCGGGGCGAAACTCCTGCTGCAGAATCTGGTCAGGAAGAATCCGTATCTCGCGGACGAGGCCGACCTCCTGTTCTACGGGAAGGGCCGACGGAAGCAACTGGAGGACGGGCTCTGGTGGGACATCTACGTCGATCCGATCGTCGACGACCTCGACGAGGACTGTTGCTGTCTCGAGCGGCCCTACGACGTGTCCCACCGCCGACCGACGAAGACCGAAACCCTCCGCTACACGGACCTGATCCTTTACACTGGGACTGCGTTCCAGGCGTTGGGGGTGAGCCGCGTTTCTCCCGACGAGGACGAAGCAGCCATGCTCGAACGGGTCGAAGACGAGATCGAGTCCCGCTTCGGTACCTCTGTGCCGCTGACCCGGATGGTATGCGACGACCTCGCCAGACGAAAGGTGCGGCTCCCGTTGTACCGGCGGCTCGTCCGTCGCGTCGATCCCGAGATCGCATTTCTCACGTCGGCGTACAACGGCCGGGAGACGTTCGTCGAGGCGTGTCAGGCCGAGGGCGTCCCCGTGGTGGAGCTCCAGCACGGAGTCATCACGAAGTACCACGTCGGCTACTCCTTCCCGGACCAGCCGAAGCACGTCTTCCCGGACTACTTCTTCACCTGGGGGGAGTTCTGGGCCGAGGCGGTCGAGTTGCCGATTCCCGACGAGCGCGTGTATCCGGTGGGATTCCCCTACTTCGAGGAGCGATCGCGAACGTTCGCGGACGTCGAGCCGAGCGAGCAGGTCGTGTTTATCTCGGAGCCGCGGAGAGGCAAACTGCTGGCGAGTCTGGCCTTGGAATTCCAGACCGAGACGGCCAGCGAGGTCGTGTACAAGCTCCATCCCAAGGAGTACGATGTCTGGCGAGATGAGTATCCCGAACTCGCGGCGTCCGACGTAACGGTCGTGACCGACGATCCACCACTGTACGAGATCCTCGCCAGTTCCACAGCACAGGTCGGACTGAACTCGACGGCACTCTACGAGGGACTGAACTTCGGGCTGGAGACGTACGTGCTGGACGCTCCGGGGGCGGAGTACATGCAGTACCTCATAGAGCACGGG
>CAYLJD010000085.1:0-9852 GCA_964383875.1 uncultured Halobacteriales archaeon | reverse complement strand
GACTTCCTCAAGCCGAACCAGCAGTTCCCGAGCGTCGACGGCAAGCGCTCCGTCCAGGTCTACCTGGCGCGGATGCGCGAGGCGCTCGCGGACTTCGAATCCGCCGGCGGCGACACGCACCCCGACAGCGCCGCGTACGTCTTCTTCCACACGCCGTTTCCGGGGATGGTCCGAAAGGCCGCAGCCCTTGGTTACCGGCACTGTATCCGCGAGACGTCGATCGAGGAGCAACTCGCCGACGAGATCGGTCGCCAGCCGCGGGCCGAAGCCTTCGAGGACAGCGAGGCGTTTCTGGACGCCATCTCGGAGTACACGGATCGGCTCACCGAGACCGAGACCTACCAGCACTGGTACGAACGGACCGTCGCGCCGACGATCTCGATCTCGCGGGAGGTTGGCAACTGGTACACCGGCTCCGTGCACGTCGCTCGCATTGCCTCGCTCCGCCACGCGCTGGCGGAGGACGCCGACCTTGCGGGCGAGCGAATGCTCATCGGCTCGTACGGCAGCGGGGCTCAGGCCGAGATGCACGCCGAGACCGTCCAGCCCGGCTGGGTCGACGAGATCGCCCAGCTCAACATCGAGGAACAGCTGGCGGCCAGGTACGACCTCAGCTTCGAGGAGTACGAGGAAATCCACGACGTCCACAACCACGACGCCGACGCCGACATGGCGGCCCGGACTGACCCCGACGGCGAATTCATCTTCGACGGCTGGGGGGCGATGGGCGAGCGCGAGTACACCTACGTCGACTAGGGCGCGCCGGGCTCAGCCGAGTTCGCGGTGGCCCTCGAGGAGTGCGTCGAGGTCACCCGGCGCGACGGCGAGGGAAAAGCCCTCGATCCGGGCGAGATCCGGCGCGTGTTCCCAGACGTCGTCGACGTCGAGCCCGTGGAGGACGACCGCGTGGGGTGTCGGGTTGACAACGCGGACGGCGACGAGCGGTGACTCGCCCCGCGTGAGGTTCGTAAAGACGAGGGCGCGGTTGGTGCTCCGCCCGTAGAGCTTGTAGAACTCGTCGCTGGAGAGGTGCTGGATGACGGCGAGGCTGTCGAGGACGGTGTGGCCGGCGATCGAGTCCCGCTCCCCGTCGACGAGTTCCTCGGCGCCGATCGCGTCGTAGTACTGGTCGAGCGCGACGTTGGTCGGGTACTCCTGGAGGTCGTAGACAACGTCGCTGTCGAACCCGGCAGAGAGGACTCTCGCGTGCTGGCGGACGTGAGTGCCACCCCGCCGCTCGTCGATGTCGAGGATGGCGTCGACGACGCGCCGGACCAGCCCGATTCCCGGGTTGTCCCGCCGGCCGCTCTCGTAGTCGGAGACGACCGACGGCGACACGTCGAGTTCCGTCGCCAGGTCGGTCTGGGCGACCTCGAAGTCCGTCCGCCACTTGCGCATGGTGGCGCCGGGATCGCCGCTGAGAGCGATCTCGCCGGCGATTTTCTCCGCGAGTTCGTCCCGTGCGCCACGTGCCATGCGTCACAGGCTGGTCCGACCGACACAAAACGGTGTCGAACCCGTCCTTCGACGGTCGTCGTATCTCCCGATCACCCCGGCGGAGACCGTCCTGGCGAGCGGGGCGCTCGGAATCCCGTCCCCACCCTTCGCAATCACTATACGCCGACCGAGCCTAGGTCGGGGCGATGGATTGGACGGAGAAACACCGCCCCGCGAGCCTCTCGGAGATCCGCGGGAACGATTCGGCCCGGGACGACTTCGCCGAGTGGGCCGAGACCTGGCCGGACCACCGCGAGGCGGTCATTCTCCACGGCTCGCCCGGCGTCGGCAAGACGAGTGCCGCCCACGCGCTGGCGGCCGACATGGGCTGGGCGACCATCGAGCTCAACGCGTCGGATTCGCGGACCGCGGAGGTCATCGACCGGGTCGCCGGCGAGGCGGCCAAGAGCGGCACCCTCGACGCCGGTGAGAGCGGCCGTCGCCTGGTGATTCTCGACGAAGCCGACAACATCCACGGGAACGTCGACCGGGGCGGGACCCGGGCGATCACCGAGCTGGTCGCCGACGCCAACCAGCCGATGGTGCTCATCGCCAACGAGTTCTACGAGATGTCCCGCGGCCTCCGGAGTGCCTGTCGGGACATCGAGTTTCGCGACGTCTCGAAGCGGTCGATCCTGCCGGTCCTGCGGGACATCTGCCGCCAGGAGGGGGTCGACTACGAGGAGGCGGCACTGGAGCGGATCGCCGACCTCAACAGCGGCGACCTCCGCGGGGCCATCACGGACCTCCAGGCGATGGGCGAGGGTCGGGGCGCGCTGACCACCGACGACGTCGTGTCTGGGGAGCGCGACCAGACGCTGGACATCTTCGAGTACCTCGACACCCTCATCACAGAGGCAGACGCCGAAGGGGCCCTCCGGGCCTCCTACGACGTCGAGGAGACGCCGGACGACCTCATCGCCTGGATCGAAGAGAACGTGCCCAAAGATTACGAGGGCGCGCCACTCGCGGACGCCTTCCGCTCGCTGGCCGACGCCGATCGGTGGCTCGGGCGCGTTCGCGAGACCCAACAGTACGGCTACTGGCGCTACGCCGCCGACGCGATGACTGCCGGGGTGGCCGCGGCCCGTCGTGACGACGACGGCAGCTGGACGCGGTACAGTCCGCCCAGCTACTGGTCGAAGCTCGGCCGGACGCGGGGGACGCGCGACCGCCGCGACTACGTGGCCCGCCAGATCGCGACCAGGAGCGGCACGAGTATCGCCACGGCGCGCGGCGAGATCATGCCGTATCTGGCGGCCATGACCCACCACTGCACGAATCGGGAACTGACAGTGGCGATGGCTGCGGCCTACGATCTCGACGAGGAGCACGTCTCGTTGGTCACCGGGAGCGGCGCCGAGACGGACAAAGTGGCGTCGATCGTCGCCGACGCCGTCGAACTGCGGGAGATCGCCGCAGTCGAGGGTTCTGGCGGCGCCTTTGCGGGCAGCCGGGCCGACGACGACCAGCCGATCGCGGACACGACTGCCGAGGACGACCCACCCGACCCGGCGGACGACGATCGAGCCAGCGAGGCCGAGACGGACGCGACAGACCAGCAGTCGGGGCTGGGCGACTTCAGCTGAACCTCAGTCGTCGCCAGCCGGGGAGTGTGTCTCCCGACCGTCCACGTATGCCCAGGCAGTCACCGCCACGAGCGCGGCGAAGATCACCTGCGCTGCAGCGTGGTGGAGGACCTGCGAGAACGCGCCGAAGTTGAAGACCGTGTTGGCCCCGAGGAGTATCTGGACGGGCAGGACCACGACCGCGAGCACGCTCCCGGCGACGATGCGGCGGTCGTGGTCGCCACGAAACGCCGTGATCGCCGTCGCGAGGATGAACAGGCCCGTGACGACGGCCACGAGGCGGTGGAACCACTCGACGAAACTGGGCCACGTCGCGGGGAAGAGCCCCAGCCAGCCGTCACAGAACGGCCACCGTCCGTCGCAGGCCAGTCCGGCCCCGATCGCGCCCGTGTAGACCCCGAGGAGGATGAGCGCGAACGCGAGGCCCGTCGTCGTGGCGGCGAGATGACGGAACGCGAGGCGCATACGGGACCGTCGGAGTCGGGTGCATAAGAAGCCGCCCATCCGGCACCGCTCGGGGGACGTCCATCCGTCGGGTCGCGGGCTGGCGGATTTCGACTCGTGACGAAACCACGTTCGATGGGCTTTTTATGGTTCACCGGCGCGAACAGTACCATGGGACTCGACGAAGACGCGCTGGACTATCACCGGGCGGAGCCGCCCGGGAAGATCGAGATCTCGACGACAAAGCCCACCAACACGCAGCGGGACCTCAGCCTCGCCTACTCGCCGGGCGTGGCGGCGCCCTGCCGCGAGATCCGCGATCACCCGGAGACGGCCTACACGTACACGGCCAAGGGGAACCTCGTGGGGGTGATCTCTGACGGCTCGGCCGTCCTCGGCCTGGGCGACATCGGCCCGGGCGCCTCGAAGCCCGTGATGGAGGGCAAGGGCGTCCTCTTCAAACGGTTCGCCGACATCGACGTCTTCGACATCGAACTGGACCACGACACCCCCGGGGCGATGGTCGAGACGATCAGCGCGATGGAGCCGACGTTCGGGGGGATCAATCTGGAGGACATCAAGGCGCCCGAGTGCTTCGAAGTCGAGGAACGGCTCCGGGAGGAGATGGACATCCCGATCTTCCACGACGACCAGCACGGGACGGCGATCATTTCGGGTGCCGCCCTGCTGAACGCGGTCGACATCGTCGACAAGGACCTCTCCGAGATCGAGATCGTCTTCTCCGGCGCCGGGGCCAGCGCGATCGCCACGGCCAGGTTCTACGTCTCGCTGGGGGCGCGGCGGGACAATATCGTCCTGTGTGATTCCGGGGGGATCGTGACGACCGACCGCGCGGAGTCGGGCGACGTCAACGAGTTCAAACAAGAGTTCGCCCGCGACCTTCCCGAGGGGGGACTCGGCGAGGCGATGGAGGGCGCCGACGTGCTCGTGGGCCTCTCGATCGGTGATCTGGTCGATCCCGGGATGGTCCGCTCGATGGCCGACAACCCGATCATCTTCGCCATGGCCAACCCCGACCCGGAGATCGGCTACCAGGAGGCCAAGGCAGCCCGCGACGACACGGTGATCGTGGCGACCGGTCGGTCCGACTACCCGAACCAGGTCAACAACGTCCTCGGCTTTCCGTTCATCTTCCGTGGCGCGCTGGACGCCCGGGCGACCGAGATCAACGAGGAGATGAAGGTCGCGGCCGCCGAGGCCCTCGCCTCGCTGGCCCGGGAGGACGTCCCCGACGCCGTCGTGAAAGCGTACGACGACGAACCCCTCCAGTTCGGCCCGGAGTACATCATCCCGAAGCCGCTGGACCCCCGCGTGCTCTTCCAGGTGGCCCCGGCCATCGCCCGGGCGGCCATGGAGAGCGGCGCGGCCCGCCGCGAGCTGGACCTCGATGCGTACACCGAGCGCCTCGAGGCCCGCCTCGGGAAATCGCGGGAGATGATGCGGGTCGTCCTCAACAAGGCCAAAAGCGACCCCAAGCGGGTCGTTCTGGCCGAGGGTGACGACGAGAAGATGGTCCGGGCGGCCTACCAGCTGCTCGATCAGGGCATCGCCGAGCCCATCCTCGTCGGCGACCGCGAAGACGTCTGGGGCCAGATGGAGGCCCTGGGGCTGTCGTTCGAACCGGAAATCGTCGATCCAGAAGAAGGCAACCTCGAGGCCTACGCCGAGCGGCTCTACGAGCTCCGCGATCGGCATGGCGTGACCCGGCGACAGGCCGAGGAGCAGATCACGAACGCCAATTACCTCGGCAGCGTCATGGTGGAGATGGGCGACGCCGACGCCATGCTGACGGGCCTGACCCACCACTACCCGTCGGCGCTTCGGCCGCCCCTCCAGGTCATCGGCACCGCCGACGACGCCAACTACGCCGCCGGCGTCTACCTGCTGACGTTCAAGAACCGTGTCGTCTTCTGTGTTGACACGACGGTCAACCAGAATCCCGATGCGGACGTGCTCGAGGAGGTCACCCGCCACGCGGCCGAGTTGGCCCGGCGGTTCAATGTGGAACCGCGGGCGGCGTTACTGTCGTACTCTGACTTCGGGAGCGTCAGCGACACGGACACCAGGGAGGTCCGGACCGCAGCGACACGGCTTCGGGAGGATCCAACCGTCGAGTTCCCGGTCGACGGCGAAATGCAGGCCGACACGGCGGTCGTCGAAGACATGCTCACGGAGACGTACTCGTTTTCCGAGCTCGACGACCCGGCGAACGTCCTCGTGTTCCCGAGCCTCGACGCCGGCAACATCGCCTACAAGCTCCTCCAGCGGCTGGGGGGCGCGGAGGCGATCGGGCCGATGCTGGTGGGCATGGACAAGCCGGTCCACGTGATCCAGCGTGGTGACGAAGTCAAGGACATCGTCAACCTCGCTGGCGTCGCCGTCGTCGACGCCCAAAACGAGTAGGCGGCTCACCGGCGCCGAAACCGCAAACCGGGAGTCCGCGTCGGCGTTATTCGACCTCTATCTGGGTGCCCCGGAGGGTGGTTCCCTCGATCGGGAGGCGGACGTCGAGGACTCCGTTGGCGTACTGCGCGGCGATGGCCTCGTCGTCGACACCCTTGGGGAACCGGAAGCTCCGGTGGTACGTCCGCTTCCGGCTCGTGTTTTCGTCCTCGTGTTCGGCGGCCACGGCGAGGCGGCCCTCTCGCCACCGGACGTCGATCTCGTCGCGCTCGAAGCCCGGCAGGTCGATCGAGAGGACGAACTCGCCGTCCTCCTCGTAGAGTTCGTAGTCGTCCGAGCCGGTGCCGAACACTCGGCTCGGGAGGTCGATACCCTGTACCCAGGAACTGGCTGGCGAGGTCGGCAGTGGCATTCCGAACCACCTATCGACATCTATGTTTGTACTTCTATGTAAATGTTATCCACATTGTGAAAGTGGTCTGTCGGGGCACACCTGATGGTCGGAAGCTAGGACGGCGGCGATTCCCGCGGCGGGTTGACAAAGAGGACGTCGGCGAGCACGAACAGCGCGATCGCGGCCGAGAGGATCAGCCCGCCCTGCAGCGGGACCGGCGACAGCACGTGAGCAACGGTCCCCAGGAGAAACGCCAGTGGAATGGTCGCCAGGGCGAGATCGTACCGAGTCAGCGAGCGACCCACTGGTCGGATTCGCTGGAGTAGGAACTCGGGAGACGGCTGTTTCCTGTTGGCCATCGACCGTTCACCTCCATGTGTGACTCGGCATTGATCCAGTATAAAATTTACTTCCATGCACTTCAACAAACTATGTGAAACATTCGACGACCCATCGAACAGACACATGCATACATTATGAATTGGTTTTACTGTCGCCCTTTTCGACCACCTGTGAACGAGTGGTCGGCTGCGTTTCCGATAGAAACCGACAGGAGACCACTCACCCGTCGCTCAGGTCGAACGCCGCTGAGCCTTGGATTCAGTCACTCGCCCCGCGTTCGGCCCGCGAGGGTGGCGGAATCTCGGTCCCCCGCGTCCCGTCCGTCGGCAGGACACACCGATCGGGCTCGTGGTTGACGTGGGCGTACTCGTCGGGGGCGTTGGCGAGCGGGTGGGCCGGATTCTGGTCGCTGGCAATCCGGGCCGCTCGGACCTGCTCGAATCCCCGCAGTCGGGCCCGGATGCCCCGCCAGTGCAGGCCACTGCCGCGGGGGACCGTCACCGAATGGGCGGCGTCCATCGACGGATCGCGAGCGGCCAGCACGGTGGCATTGACACTCGCCGCGAGATCGTCGTGATCGACGAGGACCCCGACGCGTGCGTCGGCCGGCGTCCGATCCGCGAGGAGGTCTAGCCCGAGGTGGAGCGCCCGGTACTCGGCGACGTTGTTGTCGGGGGGCCGGTCCTCGAGGCACCGTCGAGCGACGCGCGTCCCGTCGCGCGTCTCGATCACGGCGCCGAGCCCGCCACCCGACTCCCGGAAGGAGCCGTCCGTGGCCAGGTAGAAATCCCGGTGGTGGGTTCGGGGTGGGTGGGCGATGTGGGGCGTCGGTGACTCGTCGTAGAGATCCCGCAACGAGGGCCGGCCGTACGCGGCCATACGCCCGCTTTGCACCCCCCGGTGTTAAACATGTTGTCGCCGTCGGCGGGGGATTCGCACCCACAACGCCTACGGACAACGGCCGCCTCTGACTTCGCATGATTGCCAGCGACATCATGACGAGCGACGTCGAGACAGTCGGGCCGGACGACGATGTGAGCGAAGTCCTGACCCGGTTGGCCCGCGCCGATTTCAGTGGGTTTCCGGTCGTCGAAAACGGCGACGTCGTCGGGATCGTCACCGAGGAGGATCTCGTCGACCTCTTCCAGCCGGCCGACAGGGTGCTCTGGATCCCGGTCGGCTTTCCGCCGTTTCTCGAGAGCCTCACCTACGGCATCGACCTGTCGTGGGACAAACTCGACGTCGGGATCGATCTCGCTCGGAATGCCGGCAAGCCCGTCCGGACGGTGATGACCGACGACGTGGTCGTCGTCGACGTGTCGGACTCGGTCGACCGCGTGATCGACCTGCTCGGCGATCCCGACCGCGACATCAACCGCCTGCCAGTCCTTGCGTCGGGCGAGCTCGTCGGGATTATCACCCGCCAGGACGTCCTCGAAGCCCTCGCGGCGGCGGACGTACGCGGCGGTCAGTAACCGGCCATTCGACCGCCGTTCCGCGGCGGTCGGTCGTGGTCTCCCTGCGCCGCACGGGCCCGATATTCAGGTGTGATAATTTGCGGCATGGGTTTATGCCGGCGTTCACCGGAGAGACGAGACAGGCTGGCGACGCGTGAATTGTCACGAGTAGGATTCTAATGACAGGTGACACATCTTCGACCGTCCTGGTCGTCGACGACGAGACGAACGTTGCAGACCTCTTCGCGACGTGGCTGGCGATGGAGCACGACGTCCGGACGGCCTACAGCGGCGAGGAGGCACTCGAGCGCGTCGATGACGACGTCGATGTCGTGTTTCTCGACCGGCAGATGCCCGGTCGCTCGGGCGACGAGGTTCTGGCACAGATTCGAGAACGTGGAATCGACACGCGTGTCGTCATGGTCACCGCCGTCGATCCGGACTTCGACATCATCGAGAAGCCGTTCGACGCGTACCTGACCAAGCCCATCACGGGCGAGGAACTCCTGGAGACGACACAGGCCATGCTCGAACTCCACGACTACGACGAGACGCTCCAGGAGTATTTCGCCCTCGCGTCGAAGAAAGCCACGCTCGAAGCGCAAAAAACGTCCGCAGACCTGGTCGCAAATCCCCGCTACCAGGAGATGACCGAGCGCGTCTCCGAGCTCGAACAGGCGGCAGATTCGGCGGCGCTCGATGTCGACGAGGGGATGTCCACGCTGTTCCAGGAGCTCTCGAGTGGGAAGTGACCGGGACGTCTCGGCGACCCCGCAGAGGTCGGGCACCGACCGCACCAGCCCACACAACGGTTAAGCGTTCGAGGGACTTACCTCTGGTAACGATGGACGACGAACTCGAGGAGATCCGCGAACAGAAGCGGGCGGAAATACAGGCAGAGTTGGGTGGTAGCGACGGTCACCAGTCGACGGCATCCACGGCGGCCCCACGCGAACCGATCCACGTCGAGGGCGAGGGCGACCTCGACCGGATGACGGCCGAACACGAGGTGGTCCTGGTGGACTTCTATGCCGACTGGTGTGGCCCCTGTCAGATGCTGGAGCCCATCGTCGAGACACTCGCCGCGGAAACCGCTGCCGCCGTCGCGAAAGTCGACGTTGACGTCCAACAGCAACTCGCGGCCCAGTTCCAGGTTCGTGGTGTGCCGACGCTCGTCCTGTTTGCGAACGGGGAACCGGTCGAACACGTGACTGGCGTCCGTGGTGAGGACGAACTCCGCGAGCTGATCGGTCAGTATACCTGAGTTGGGTTGTGGCGGGTTCGGTATCTCCGGGCCATTCTCCTGAGTGAGTGCTCCAGAGAACCATCAATCCTGCCGAACTGGTGGTGTCTGAAGACGAGAACAGCTAGTCCGCTAAGTAAAATGCGGCAAAGCCCAGCGTGGCAACAGACTGCGCCGTCTCAAGTCCCATTTGGTCGGAGGAACTGGTACGTGTGGGAGTCCATGCGATCACTCATTCGACAGGCGGATACAGCAAAGACCCGAGACTACCAGGCTGCTTTACTCGGAGGACGCAGGATGAGCGAGGATCCCATTTAACCAGTGCCTGTGGCTGAGGGCGTAACTGTCACGATTCGATTCGTCTGGGCAGTTCTTCATGACCCCTGCGGGTGGGCATGGAACGGTTTTGAGTAGTGCCCGGGGAGGGCTCCGAACCCTCGATCTCCGCATGTCCCAGGTTCG
>CAYLJD010000084.1:0-9870 GCA_964383875.1 uncultured Halobacteriales archaeon | reverse complement strand
TCTCCAGCGAGAGGACCCAGTACCCGCCGATGGCGAACGTCAGGACGAACCCGATGCCCGAGATCAGCCGGAGGCCGGGGAAGAACTTGATCCGCGTGTCGATGGCGTCCCAGTTGGCGTCGAAATAGTCCTGGGAGACGTCCTCGACGCGCTCGGACTCGTAGGCCTCGGTGTTCGAGCTCTTGATGACCCCGATCCCGCCGAGGTTGTTCTCCAGCCTGGAGTTGAGTTTGCCGACGGTCGAACGCACGGTCGCGTACTTGGGCTGGATGGTCTGGATGAACCGGTAGGTGAAAAACGCGATCAGCGGCACCGGCACGAGGGCCACGAGGGCCAGCTGCCAGTTCATGATGAGCAGGATCCCGGCGATGCCGATGACCATGATTCCCAGCCGAAAGGCGGAGTTCATGCCGTCGTTGAGGAACCGCTCCAGGCGGTTGACGTCGTTCGAGAGGATGGACATCATCTCGCCGGTCTGCTTGTCGGCGAAAAAGCCCATGTTCAGCCGCTGCATCTTGTCGTAGGTGTCCGTCCGGATGCGGTGCTGGATGTGCTGGGCGAAGCTGTTCCAGCCGTAATTGCGGACCCAGTGGAAGACGGCGGCGAAGGCGAAGGCACCGGCGATGAGGCTCACCGTCAGGACGAGCTGGCCGGACCGTGTGTCGGGGAGCCACCCGGTTGGCACGCCGAGCAGGCTGAAGGGCACGTCCTGGCGGAGAATCGAGTCGATCGCAAGCCCGAGGAGGACCGGCGGCAGGAGGTCGAGGATGCGGGCGAAGATGCTGCCGACGACGCCGACGACGAAAGCCCAGCGCTCGCCCCAGCCGTACTCGGCGAAGAGGCGGCGCATTGGGTTGTCGACCCGCTCGCGAGTGTGTTCGAACGGGTCGTCCGCAGGGCCGGCGTCGATGTTCACGTGCCTTCGTTCTCGGCGTCGCCGACTAAAAGGCCGTCGTCAGCGCGGCCTCAGGACCAGTGCTGCCGGTCGGGAATCACGACGCGGTCGCCGACGGACACCCCCGTCTCGTTCGTCCACCCCCGCGGAACCTCGAGGACGTATCGGCCGGTCCCCTCGAAGGACCCGTTGCCCCCGGGAATCTCCTCGGGGACTGGGGCGTGGTGAATGCGGGAAATGCGCCCGTCTGCCCTGACGAAGATGATGTCGAGCGGGAAGTCCATGTCGCGCATGACGTACGTCAAGGCCCGTTCTCGCTGGTGGACGAACAGCATCCCCTCACCCATGTGGAGCGAGCTGGTGTTGCTGAGCCCCACGTAGCGCTTGGCCTGCGTGTCGGCGATGCGGACGTCGACCGTCCCCAGCGTGGTGCCGTTCGTGTCTTCGATCGTCACCGTCGTCCGGTTGTACGCGTCAGTGTCGTCAGGCGTCGGGGGAGAGAGCACCATACCGAGGAGAATCACCCCCAGGATGAGGGCGGCCCCGATGGCGATCGTGGCCCCACGATCCATACCGGCCTGTGGGGGAATTGGGGCGGTAAGCCTTCCGGGTGGGACCGAAAGCATTTATCGGGGCGGTCGGCGTACTCCGGGTGGCGGGTTCGTGGTCTAGCTGGTTATGACGCGGCCTTTACAAGGCCGAGGCCGGCGGTTCAAATCCGCCCGAACCCATACGCGGGACGGACGATTTGTAGCCGTCCGATTTCCGTGTTTTCGGACACTGAATTGTCTACCCTCCGCCTTCGGCCGGTTTTTCCCGACCGGTCGACGGTGTCGAACGCAACCGATATTCCACGCACTATGGCTCCGTCTGGGGTCCCGCACATCCGACATCGGGGACACCACACACCGGCGGGAGTATCCTGATCCGATTGGGTTCACGGCGATTCTGGTGCATCGCTCGACGGTCGTTCCCTCCGTCCGCGGGTGACATTCGACGCTCGCTGCTCGAAGTCCGCCGAAATACCTCTCCCTCGATAGTGTCAGCCCGTGACAGGTGTGTTCGTCCCGAATCAGTGTTCCCTCCGAATAGCGAGCGACCCAAACAGCACGCCGATGCCGCCGAGGAGCATGAGCATGAAGCGCGGCAGCTCGTACCGCAGGAACGTCAGGCCATGATCGACGACCGCATCGTCGGTGGCCACCACCGTGTAGTACGAGCCGTCTTTCAGGAATATCCGGCCGAGCTCGTGCGCATCGAGTTGCTCCACCGTGGAACGAGTCTCGCCGGTGATGGCGATTTGCCATTCCAGTGGGAGATCGCCGATGTCCGACGCCGATGAACCAGTGACGTTTACCGCAGTTTCGGCCAGAATCGTTCGGGGAGCGACTTCCCTGACGTCGTGTGTGAGGTATTGATTGTCGTCGGTGACCGATCGATTCACGATGCGTCGGTAGTAGCCACCCCGTAGACGGGCAAAGTCTGGCTCCACCCCAGAGAGTTGATCCTGAGCAGTGACGGGCCCGTGGTCCACGAGGTGGTAGTCGAACGCACAGGCGCGTGGCTGTTCGGTCTCGTGCAACTGGCAGGCGATCGGCGTCAGGGCGTTTCGTTCCCGAAACCCGGATCTGTCAGCTCCGGCGTACACGAACGATCCGTTTTCGACCACGAGTGCAGATCGTTCGTAGGTATACCGCGTATCACCCTCGTTGGGGAACACCCAAATCGGGTTCGTGAGGAGGAGTACACCCACTACGACGGCGAGGAGGGCTATTGTCCGGCGTGGGGACATGCGGGGCGGGTTAGCCTAATACCAGATAAATGTTGGGACGGTAGTGTACCATCCAGTCCGCTGGATCGGTACTCGCCCCGCAGCACGAAGACGAACGGAACGGGAGCAACGAGGCCAACTCCCGGCAAGTGAACCACTCGGAAGGCTCTACCCACACGGCTGCAATCGTGCGCAGCCGCTCGGCTTCCCAATTCGTGTCGGGCGGGGACAACTGACCGCGAGGACCCGCGGCTAGCCCCACGTCCATCGGGCATCGAGACCGAACCGGTAGATACCGCTGACGACGATCGCGATTCCGTTGGCCACCAAATACGGGATCCGCAGCCACTCGACGAGCAGGACGAGGACGGCGAGCTGGATCGGTATCGCCGTCCCTCTGACGACGTTCGTCTTGAGCAGCCCGACGACGTACGGGACCAGGCCACGCTTGCGGCTCGCGCGAAACGTCCAGGCGTTGTTGAGCACGTACGAGAGGATGATCGTGATCTCGATGGCCAGCAGCGCCCCGAGCACGTAGTGGAGGCCGACGCGATCGACAAATAGCCAGAGGAGGACCATCTGGACGGCCGCAGCAATGGCCCCGACGACGACGAAGCGCCGCAACTGGACCGCGATCGGTCCGTCGACGAGATTGCGGAGCAGTTCTCGGACCATCTATCGATACCCGAGTGCCGTGAGTCGGGTCTCGAGATCGTCGTCGATGGCGTCCGCCGTTGGCCCGGTAGATTCGTCTCCTTCGGCCGGTCGTGGTTGCGCCGCCCGAATCTTGCTGACGTGTGCCGCCACGAGCGGCGCGAGCCCGTCGATCGTGGCCTGGTGCTCCGGCGTCGGGTCGAGAGCGAGATTCTGGTGCTGTCGTGGATCCGTCGGCCGGTGGTACAGTTCGCGTTCGTGGGTCGCCACGTTTTCGATGTACGTCCAGGCCCCGTCCCGCACACTGACGAGGAGGTCGCCGTCCTCGAGTGACCGCGGAATTGGCTGGGAGGTCACGTCCTCGTCACGGACCGTCACCGAGACGACCGGGCCATCGGCCGGTCGGTCGGTGCCTCGCAGGCTCGGGAGGAGCGATCGACCCCGCCACGAATCCGGTGACTGGACGTCCAACAGCGACGTGACCGTCGGCGGGATGGCGTCGAGGCCGACCTGCGCCGGGACCCGTCGGCTGTCGAGTCCGGGCACGTCGACAATCAGCGGCACGTGGATCAGTTCGTCGTAGAGCTTCGGGTAGTGCGCGAGGTGGCCGTGTTCCTGAAATTCCTCGCCGTGGTCTCCGGCGACGATGATGGCGGTCTCGTCGTCGAGCGCCTGTGCCGAAAGGGTTTCGCGGAGCCGGCCGATACTCGCGTCGACCTGCCGGACAGCCGCCTGATAGAGCGTTCGCAGGTCCGATCGAGTCTGCTCGCTGACCGTCCAGCCAAGCCCCGTTCGCGTGTGCGCCAGCAACATCCGGTGCGTGCCGAGGACGTCGGAGGAAATCTCGCGAATGTAGCGCGGTGCCGGCGTGTACGGCGTGTGGACGTCCATGTAGTGGACCCAGAGGAAGAACGGCGACTGCGCCTCCTCGATGAACGACTGGGCGGCGTGTTCGACGTCGAAGAGTCGCGACGTATCCAGAAAGGGCCGGTCGTCGGTCTCGCCGCGGATCCACGCGCCGACGCGCCGGAACGGCGACGCGGCGAGCTGCATCCACGCCTCGACGGTGGGGTGGGTGGCGATGTAGCGACTGTACAGGCCGGACCCGACGTCAGCGACGAACGCGTCGAACTCGTCGAATCCGTCGTCGTAGCCCCAGTAGGAGGTTAGAAAGCCGTTTGCCGCGTTGAATCCCCCGGTCGCGACGCCAGCCTTGGAGAGCGCTCGCGCGAGTGTCGTGGCATTCGAGACGCCGATCCCGTCAGTGTCGGCGAACACGTGGCGCGACGCCAGCATCGACGGGAACGAGAAGGGTGTCCAGTTCCCGGTCGCAAAGGCGCGATCGAACACCGCACCACTGCGCCCGAGCGATTCCAGCACCGGGGTGTGGCGGTCGGCGTCGTACGGGCTGATCGCGTCGGCCCGAAGCGAATCGACCGTGACGAGGACGACGTTCGACACGGGGGCACTCGTTTCCATATGTGTGTTGTCACGACTTCCGTTCACGCCGATTCGACCGCACTGCGCGAACCCCGTCACGGAGCGGGCGGTCGCCACGCGAGTGGAGCCCCGACCGTCGACACGCTCTCCCTCCCGATTCCGATCCAGGTTCCGGTGTCTCGTCTCCACATCGAAAAGTTCGTCAATGAGTGTTTCGGTACCGGGAGGAATCGATCACGCGGTCGTCACTCGTCAGCGTAGACGACCGACTCGACGACGTGCCGCGGATTCGCGTCGTCGTCGCCCTCGTACCGGTAACACTCCTCGGGGGCTTCGTCGCGGGTGGCCCGGTGCGAACCGTCACAGAACGGGTACGTCGCGGAGAGTCCACACTGGCAGATGGCCACGTTGCCCTGCTCGGGGTCGATGTCACTCGCGTCGAGCTTCCGGGGGCCGGTTGCGTCGTGGCGGACCAGTCGTGCCATAGCTCACAGTGAACGGCCCGCCACAAAACGGTGGGCAGTATTTTAGCTCGCAGACGGCTAGTGGGCAGTATGCCGACGGCGTCCTCGAGAGCCGGACTCGTCCTCGCCGGCGGTCATTCGCGACGCTTCGGCGACCGCGAGAAACTCCTCGCCACGCTGGACGGGCGTCCCCTCCTCGCGCACGCCGTCGCGGGGATTGCCCCGGCCGTCGACGGCGTCGTCGTAAATTGTCGACACGATCAGCTTCCCGGCTTCCGGCCCGTCCTGCGCTCCGCGCCGAGTAACGTGGCCGTGGCACCCGATCCTGTCGGGGGACGCGGTCCGGCGGCCGGGCTCGCCGCCGGCTTGGCGTCCGTGTCGACGACCCATGCGGCCGTCGTCGCCGGTGACATGCCTTTCGTCGACGCCGCGTTCCTCGAGTATCTGTTCGACCGCGTCGGGCGACAGGACGGTGCTGTCCCACGACTCGACGGACACCGCCAGGTCAGTCAGGCAGTCGTCCGCGTGCCCCCCGCTCGGGAGGCTGCACACGACGCTGTCGAGCACGGCGACGGGAGTCTCCACGACGTCGTCGATCGACTGGACGTCGATATCATTCCCGAGGCCGAAGTTCTCGCACAGACGTCTCGCCGGAGCTTCACCGACGTAAACACTCCCGAGGCCCTTCGCGCGGCGGAGGCGGAGATGGACTGACGCCAGGGGGCGACGCTTCTATGGTCGTCGGGCCCCGGCATCGCACCATGCAACAGCCCCGGGTTCCCGTCCGGATGGGCGGACAGTCGTCGCCGGGTCGTGTCCCACACTGGACTGCCCCGGTGGTGAACGACCGGCGACTGGTGATACATGAGTGACGAGCGCCGAGTCGCGGGCTTCAAGGAGCGTACGCGGGTCGACACGGCGCTCGAACGATTTCTGGATGCCGTCGTCCCGGTCGATCGGACGACGACGATTCCGACGGCCGATGCTGACGGACGGGTGCTCGCCGAACCGGGATCCGCCGAACGCTCCGTCCCCCACTACACGCGAGCCGCAATGGACGGCTACGCGGTCCGCGCCGCCGACACCTTTGGGGCGACAGCCCGGTCGCCTGTGGGGCTCGATGAGGCAGACAGGGTCCGACCGGGGACGGCGGTGCGCGTCCATACCGGCAGCGTGCTCCCGGACGGGGCCGATGCTGTCGTGCCGATCGAGGGTGTCGAAACCACGAGCGGGGGGCTCGACATCACGACCGCGGTCGTCGAGGGGGCGAACGTGGGACCTGCGGGCGAAGACGTCGCTGCCGGCACTACACTCTTCGAGTCCGGCCACCAGCTTGAGCCGGCGGATCTCGCCCTCCTGATCGCGGCGGGTCGAGAGACAGTATCCGTGGCCGCCCGGCCGCGGATCGAGGTGATCCCGACGGGCGACGAACTCGTGCGATCCGACCCAGAGCCGGGTGAGGTTGTCGAGACGAACGGGCTGATGGTCGCCCGATACGTCGAACGGTGGGGCGGTGACGCGGTCTACCGTGACGTGGTTCCCGACGACCGGTCGTCGCTCCAGTCGGCCATCGAGCGCGGGCTAGACGCCGACGCAATCGTCACGACTGGTGGCTCGTCCGTCGGCGAGCGCGACCTGGTGCCGGACATCGTCGACGACCTCGGCGACCTCCGCGTCCACGGTATTGCCATCCAGCCGGGCCACCCCGGCGCACTCGGGGTCGTCGACGGAACTCCGGTGGCGCTGCTGCCCGGGTATCCGGTCGCGTGTCTCGTGAACGCGGTGCAGTTTCTCCGACCGGCGGTCTATCGTCTCGGGCACGGGAAGACGCCCGCACACCCGACGACAGTCGCCCCACTCCACCGGAAGGTGGCGAGCGAACCGGGCGTTCGAACGTTCGTGCGCGTTCGGCTGGCGCACAGCGACGACGGCCCCGAGGCCGTGCCGATCCGCGCTGGCGGTGCCGGCGTCCTGTCGAGCGTCACCCGCGCCGACGGCTGGGTCGTCGTTCCCGAGTCGAGTGAGGGCCTCGAGGCAGGCGAGACGGTCACGGTCGAGCACTGGGAGGAGCAGTCGTGAGCGACCGGCGCGAGTTCCGGGACCTCGCCTCGCCGGCCGCCCTCCGAGAGGCCATCGCCGCACTCGACCTCGGCGGTGGAACCGAAGACGTCTCACTCGCGGAGGCACGGGGTCGCGTCCTTGCCACGCGGATCGACGCAGAAATCGACGTTCCTGGCTTCGATCGGGCGGCCATGGACGGCTACGCCGTGCGGGCTCGCGAGACGTTCGACGCCGACGAGGCCTCGCCCGTGGCGCTCAACGTCGCTGGCGTCGTTCACCCCGGCGAAACGCCCGACATCACCGTCGAGCCGGGATCGGCGGTGGAGATTTCGACGGGGGCGGTCGTGCCGCCGGGGGCCGATGCCGTCGTGATCGTCGAGGAGACGAGCGCGGTGGACGAGGGCGTCGAGATTCGCTCTGCGGTGGCACCGGGCGACGCCATCATGCCCGCTGGCGCCGACATCGCCGCCGGTGAGCGGGCGCTTGGCCCTGGGACCCGCCTGACACCCCGGGAAGTCGGACTCCTGTCGGCACTCGGCGTCGAATCCGTACCCGTAATCGGTCAACCGACAGTCGGCATCGTCTCGACCGGCGACGAACTCGTTCGGCCCTCCGGAGACCTCGACCACGCGGCCGGCCAGATCCACGACGTGAACAGCCACGCGATCGCGACTGCTGTCGAGGAGGCAGGTGGGGACCCGTTGGTCTACCCCCACGTCGGCGATTACGAGTCGGCGCTCGAGGCGGTACTCGTCGAAGCCACCACTGACTGTGATCTCGTGCTCTCGTCGGGGTCGACAAGTGCGAGCGCGATCGACGTGGTCTACCGCGTCATCGAGCGGCGGGGCGATCTGCTGCTCCACGGCGTGGCGGTCAAACCGGGGAAGCCGACACTCGTCGGCCGCCTCGGTGGAGCGGGCTACGTCGGTCTGCCTGGGTATCCCGTCTCGGCACTCACGATCTTCCGGACGTTCGTGGCCCCGGCCATTCGCGAGGCGGCTGGCCTCGCGGATCCGCCGACGGCGACCGTGTCCGCCGAGATGGCCGTCCGGGACCGGTTCGCCGAGGGACGGTTGCGACTCGCGCCGGTCGGCCTGATCGAGAACGCCGCTGGGCATGTCCTCGCCTATCCTGTGGACAAGGGCAGTGGCGCGACGACGACCCTCGTCGACGCGGACGGCATCGTCGAAGTCCCACCGGACACCGACTATCTCTCCCCTGGCGAGCGGGTATCGGTCGCCCTGTTCTCGCCGGACGTCAGGCCGCCACGGCTGTTGGTCGTCGGCGAGAGCGATCCCGTGCTTTCGCACGTCCTCGACCGGATCGCCCGTCCACGCTTTCTCGCCCGGGGCAGCCGCGGCGGCGTCCGGTCGCTTCGTGACGGCATCGCCGACGTGGCAGCGGTCTCCGGGCCGATCACCCCGGAGGGATCGGTGGTTGACATCGGATCGTGGCGGCGCGAGTGGGGACTGATTGTCCCCGCTGGCAATCCGGACTCCATCAGCGGAGCGGTCGACCTGACTACGGGTGTGGATCACTTCGCGACTCGGGACAGGGACACCGGGCTCCGGGCGAGTTTTGATGCGGTGGTCGCGGACGTGGCAGACGCACAGCTCGCATCGATTTCGGACGTCCAGTTCGAGACGCGTGGCTCCGAGAGTCCGGCACGTCGAGTGGCACGCGGGATGGCTGACGCGGGACTGGGCCTCCGAGCGACGGCTGATCGTCTGGATCTGGGATTCGTGGCACTCGGGTGGGAGACGGTGTCGCTCCTGGCGAACCCCGACCGCGTGGACAAACCGGCCGTCGAAACGTTGCGAACACGACTGCAGTCGATCGCGGACGACACGGCCGACCGACCGGGGTACGAGCCTGGCTCTCGCTAAGTGGGCCTCTGCGGGGAGTGGGTCCGATGGTGGCAGCCGCTCCTGTCTGTTGAGCTCTCGAAAAATGCGACACGTGTCGTCAGGAAACGGATGCTGCGGGATCAGTCGCTGCTTGGCGCGTCACCCCCCTCGGTGATGTCGGTGACCGTCTCCTGGCCGGTCGTTACGACTTCGACGTCTTCCCGATCGCTCAGGTCCTGAATAGTTTCGGCGAACTCCTCGGATTCGAGGATATCGTACTCGTTGCTGAGCCCGAGGTACACCGTGTAGCACATCAGGCACAGGATGAACGCGAACGGCAGGCCGGTCGTGATGGCCGCCGTCTGCAGGGCGCCCAGGCCGCCACCCCAGAGCAGGATGGCTGCGACGCCACCTTCGGTGACTGCCCAGAAGATGCGCTGGGTTCTCGGCACGTCGTGCTTGCCACCCGAGGTCAGGTGGTCGATGACCAGCGACCCCGAGTCCGAGGACGTCACGAAGAACGTTATCACGAGTAGCGTCGCGATTGTGCCGGTCACGGCGCCCAGCGGGAACTGTTCGAGCATGGCGAACATCGCGACCGTCTGGCCGAGCTCGTTGTACGTGGCCATCGCCGCGCCGTTGCCCTGCAGGGTGTTGAACAGCGCACTCCCGCCGAACGCAGACAGCCAGATCGTCGAGAACAGCGCCGGCAGGAACAGGACGCCCAGGACGAACTCC
>CAYLJD010000083.1:8656-9984 GCA_964383875.1 uncultured Halobacteriales archaeon | reverse complement strand
GAACGTCTGGAGGAGGCGCATCCCGGCCAGTGGCGTCGCCACGCGGACGATCTCGTACATCAGGCCCACGTCGACCTGCCGGCCACGGAGCCGCAGTCCGACGGCGTAGCTCCCGGAGACGAGGAGCGCGAAGAAGACCACGGCAGCCACGCTGTTCGCGATGACCGTGCCGAGCGCGGCTCCGACGACGCCCAGCCGCGGAAACGGGCCCAGGCCGAAGATCAACACCGCGTTCAGCACGACGTTCGTGGGCAGCGTGAGCAGTCGCACGTACATCGGCGTCCGCGTATCGGCACTCCCGGCGAGGGCTCGTGCGGCCGTCATGCTCCAGAAGCGCGGTACGAGTGACAGCATGACGACCGCCAGGTAGTCCGCACCGAACCGGATCGCGTCCGGGCTGTCCGTCAGCACTGCCACGAGCGGTTCGGCGTAGAACCACGCGAGTGCGGTCAGGGGGATGGCGAGCGCCAGCGAGAGCCACAGGGATTGTTTGACTGCAAGGTCGGCACGGGGTCGATCGTCCGCTCCCTGCAGCCGGGAGACGACGCTGATCGTGCCGCTGGTGAGCGCGAGCGATAGTCCGAACCCGATGAAGTAGTACTGGAAGCCGATCTCGAGACCTGCGATGGCAAGTTCGCCGAGCGCGATCCCGACGAAGAGAAAATCGGCCAGCCGCAGGAGGATTCGGAGGCCCCCGGTGACCATGACCGGCACGGCGAGGTCGAATGCGTCGGTTGCTTGCCGCCGGTCGACGAGGCCGAGCCAGGCGAGGCCGGCGGGAAAGTAGTCCAGCAGCCGCCGCGCCGCCGACCGGACCCCCATCTACCCTCCAGTCGGATCGGGGGTCCCTCACGTCTTTCGATCAGGGGATGACTTGCTCGCCGTCGTCGTCATAGAGGGTGATCGCGTCCACGGGACAGGCACGAGCAGCGAATTTCGCGTCGAGTTCGGCGTCTGCCGGGACCTCGCGGGCGTACCGGTCGGGCTCGATGGTCTCGCCCTCAACCAGGATCGCCTTGCCGGCATCCTCGTCGCGCTGGAAGCCCTCCCACTCCGCGACGCACTGGAACATCCCGATGCACGTGTCCCGGTCGTACTCGATGCGCATGGCTGAGATAGGGGGGTAGTGAGTATAGACGTGGCGGACGTCCACGCCGGGAGAGGTTTTATGTCATTCCCGACGCCAATATTTCATAAGTGATGGCGATACCACCAACACCTGTCGATGGGCGGGAACGGAAGCGACATACTGATCGACGAACGCGCAGTGGTCGACGAGGAGTTCGTCAAGCGGGTCGTGGTCCTCAACGTGCCACGGTCCGAGAAAT
>CAYLJD010000083.1:0-8556 GCA_964383875.1 uncultured Halobacteriales archaeon | reverse complement strand
GAAGAAATCGAGTTTCCAGGAGTCGAATCGCTCTATCGGCGGTTTGAGGCGGAAATCGATTCCTGAAGCAGAACGGCGAAAAGCCAGAAAATGACGACGAAAACCACACTCCACGTTCGCGTCGAACCCGAGGAGGACTTCGACAATAGGATTCGAAAGAAGCTCGCCGCAGCCGATGCATCGCGGACTGACGCTCTCGACGGCGAGCCCGTGCTGAGCGTCCCGGACGTAGCGACACTCGAGACAATGCTCGGTGAGAAGAATCTCGAACTTGTCCGAACCATCGCCCAAGAAGAACCCGGGAGCATCCGAGAATTGTCTCGACTCGTCGAACGAGACATCAAGAACGTCTCGCAGGCGGTGAATCGGCTCGCGGCGATCGGAGTCGTCGAACTCGTTCCGGATGGGCGGGCCAAGAAACCGCGCGTCCACTACGACGAACTTGAAATAACGTATCGGCTCCGGGAGTCGGATGGGCAGGAGTCAGTCGCTGCGTAGCGCTTTTCGCCCACGGGTCACGTTGTTCGGCGGTGCGAGCCGCGCCCGTCCGAGAGTTTAAACCCGGCCACGCCCGACGCTCGGCTAATGGACGCCGCGGCGGTGCCCGGCCTGCCGGACTGGCTCCCCGACCACCTTCAGGACCACGACATCACGGAGCTGTACCCGCCCCAGGCCGAGGCCGTCGACGCGGGCGTCACCCAAGGAGAGAACCTCGTCGCCTCCGTCCCGACGGCCAGTGGCAAGACACTGATTGCTGTGATGGCGATGCTGTCCAGCATCGAGCGCGGCGGCAAAGCCCTCTATATCGTCCCCCTCCGCGCCCTCGCGAGCGAAAAACGGGCCGAGTTCGAGCCCTACGAGGCGTACGGCGTGGACATCGGCGTCTCGACGGGCAACTACGAGTCAGACGGGGGCTGGCTCGCCGACACGGACATCGTCGTCGCGACCAGTGAGAAAGTCGATTCCCTCGTACGAAACAACGCCCCGTGGCTCGAAGACCTGACCTGCGTGGTGGCCGACGAGATCCACCTCGTCGACGACAGCGAGCGGGGGCCGACACTCGAGGTGACGCTGGCGAAACTCCGCCGGCTGACCGCCGACCTCCAGACGGTCGCGCTGTCGGCGACCATCGGCAACGCCGACGAACTCGCCGCGTGGCTCGACGGATCCCTCGTCGATTCGGACTGGCGGCCGATCGAACTACGCAAGGGTGTCCACTACGGGGAGGCCCTGCACCTGGAGGATGGCAGCCAGCGCCACGTCGCCATCGACGGCTCGGAGGGTCAGACGGCTGGCATCGTCCGTGATACGCTCGAGGAGGATGGGTCCACGCTGGTCTTCGTCAACTCGCGGCGCAACGCGGAAGCCGCAGCTCGACGGCTGGCGCGGACGACCGGGGAGTTCCTCGACGAGGCGGAACAGGCCCGTCTGGCGGACATCGCGAGCGAGATCCGTGACGTGAGTGACACGGAGACCAGCGAGGACCTGGCGGTGGCCGCGGAACGCGGTGCCGCGTTCCACCACGCCGGGTTGGCGGCCGAGCACAAGGCGCTCGTCGAGGACGCGTTCCGTGAGCGCCTCATCAAAGTGGTGGCCGCGACGCCGACACTCGCCGCGGGGGTAAACACGCCGAGCCGACGGGTTGTCGTCCGGGACTGGCGGCGCTACGACGGGAGTGTCGGGGGCATGGCGCCGTTGTCGGTCCTCGAGGTCCACCAGATGATGGGGCGGGCCGGACGGCCGGGCCTCGATCCCTACGGCGAAGCCGTCTTGCTGGCCAGCAGCCACGACGAGCTGGACGAACTCTTCGAGCGATACGTCTGGGCCGACCCGGAGCCGGTCCGCTCGAAACTCGCCGCCGAACCGGCCCTGCGGACGCACGTGTTGGCGACCGTCGCCTCCGGGTTCGCCCGTTCCCGTGAGGGGTTACTCGAATTTCTCGACGCGACGCTCTACGCCGAGCAGACCGCCGAGCGCGGGCGACTCGAGACCGTCACCGACCAGGTGGTCGACTACCTCGTCGTCAACGACTTCCTGACGCGCGAGGGAACAGAGCTGTCGGCGACGGCGCTCGGCCACACCGTCTCGCGTCTCTACCTCGATCCCATGAGTGCCGCGGAAATCGTCGATGGGCTTCGCGAGGGGGCCGACCCGACCGCCCTCGGACTGTACCACCTCGTCGCCCGGACGCCGGACATGTACGAACTGTACCTTCGGTCGGGCGACGAAGAAGAGTACACGATGCTCGCCCACGAACGGGCAGACGAGCTCCTCGGGCGGCCTCCCAGCGAGTTCGAGACCGGGTTCGAGGACTGGCTGTCAGCCCTGAAGACGGCCCGGTTGCTCGAGGACTGGGCGAACGAGGTCGAGGAGGGGACGATCACCGAACGATACAGTGTCGGGCCGGGCGACATCCGCGGGAAAGTCGAGACGGCAGACTGGTTGCTCGGCGCGGCGGAGTCGCTCGCTGTCGAACTCGGACTCGATGTCGTTCCGTCGATCAGAGAGGCCAGAACCCGCGTCGAGCACGGGGTCAGTGCGGAACTCGTCGACCTCGCCGGCGTCCGCGGCGTGGGCCGAAAACGGGCTCGCCGGCTCTTCGACGCGGGGGTCGAGTCGCGGGCGGACCTCCGGGACGCGGACAAGGGGGTCGTTCTGGACGCGTTGCGTGGCCGCCGGAAGACCGCCGAGTCGATCCTCGAGAACGCCGGCCATCGCGATCCCGACATGGACGGCGTCGAGCCGTCTGGGGCTGCCACGCCCGACACGGAACCGGTCGGCCGCCAAGTCGACACGGCGTCACGCGAGGGGGCCGCTGCCGACGACCAGTCGGACCTGGGTGACTTCTGATGGAACTGGCGGCGGGCCACGTGACAGACACGGACCGCGAAGCGGTGCTGGACCGCCTCGACTCGATCGGCGCGGCACATGGGTCGACGGTCCAGGCCTTCGACGCCCGATACGTGGTCGGCCGGACACACCTCGAGCGGGCCGTCTCGTTCGCCGACCGCGCTCGCGACCGTGGCGAGGCGATCGCGGACGACCGCGCGATGGAGATCCTCTGCTACGCCGCCGGAACCCGCCAGATCGAGGACGCCCTGGATATCGGCGTCTCGCCGACCGAGGCGCCCGTCGTGATCCTGATCGACGGCGGGGACGAGACTGCCGCTGCAACGGCTGTCCAGGCGGTGGTCGACCCGGCACCCGTGCTCGGCGACTACGACCGCGAGCGCGTCCGGTCGTTCTACGACATCGGGGACGCCGAACTGGCGGCGACCGACGCCGGACTGGCCGCGCTGGTTCACGAGCGAGTCGCGCTGTTGGTCGTCGAGCGATGAGCCGGCTGACCGAGCCGATCGAGATCGGCGGAGTTGCGATCCCGAACCGGCTGTATCGCGCGCCGCTGCTCGAATGTGCCGGGAACGGTCCGGACGCCGTCGACACGTTGATCGACGAACTCGAGCCGACTGCGGCGGCCGGCGTGGGCCTCATCTTCCAGGGGGCCACGATCGTCACCCCGACGGGGGGCTGTGCCGCGCCGAACATGACGCGCGTGCACGACCCGAGGTTCGTCGCGAAATGCGAACGACTGACTGACGCCATCCACGATCATGGCGGGCGGATCTTCCTCCAGCTGGGACACGGGGGCCTGCGGAGTCTCGGACTGTGGCACGCCGAGCACCGTGCGCGCAACCCATCTGTCCCGCAGCTCGCCGTCTCCCGCCCACCCTGGCACCTCCGCGTTGCGGACCGAACGGGGCTGATCGATCTCCAGCCGGACGTGCTCTCGACGGCCGACGTCCGCGAGCTCGCGGAGCGATTCGGCCGGGCGGCAGGCCACGCCGTCGACGCGGGGTACGACGGGATCCACCTCTCCGGGGCCAACATGGGCATCATCCAGCAGTTCTGCTCCCCGTACTACAACCGTCGTGACGACGCGTTCGGTGACGGCGTCCAGTTCCTGCTCGCGATCCGGGATGCCGTCAGATCCCACGCTGGAGCCGTCCCGCTCGTCACGAAAGTCCCGGCCGAGACTGCCTCGCCCCCATTCGTCCGGCGCCGACTGTCGCGAACTGACGCCGGGGCGATCGCCGAGCGGCTGGCTGATGGTGGGTACGACGCCGTCGTGCCCGTCGAGTGCTCGGTGTACTGGGACATGAGCATCATCCGGGGCGCGTATCCGGCCCGTGCCTGGCGGGCCAGTGGACTGCAAGACGACTACGCGGCCGCGTTTGGGGGGCCCATCCGGGCGCGGATGGTTCGCGCGTTGACCCGGCTCCAGGCGCGCTGGCATCCGGCGCAGCCGGGGTGGAATGCCCCGCTCTGCCGGAATGTCCGCGAGCGCGTCGACGTGCCTGTCCTCTGTGAGGGCGGTCTCAGGGACCGCGACCACTGCGAGGCCATCCTGGGAGCCGGGGACACGCCGGCCGCCGACATGGTGGGCATGGGCCGGCCCTTCTACGCCGAACCACGGCTCGGCGCCCGATTGCTCACGGACGGGCAGCGGGCGCTCTGTGAGAGTTGCAACAACTGCACGGTGCCCCAAGTCGCCGGTGAACCCGGTCGGTGCCGAACACCGGCCGTCGTCCGCAGGCGGGCACGGCTGGAGACACAGGGCGCCTACAGGCAGCAAGACGCGACGTAGCGACCAGTAGTCCGCCGGTATTACCCGTCGTTCCTGTCCGGTGCGTCGTCGATCATCACGACGGCTTCACCATCGATGACGATCGAATCCCCGTGGAAAACACGGGTGAGCAGGCGATACTGATCGTTGCCGAGATCCTCGACGATCTCGCATTCGGCCGTCACGCGGTCGTCAATACGGACCGGGTTGTGGAACTCGAGGTCCTGAGAGAGGTAGATGACGAGGCCGGGGACACGGGCGAGTGCGGCACTGATCAGCCCTCCCACGAGCGTCCCGTGGACGATGCGGCCGCCGAAGCGGGTCCCCTCGGCGAACGACTCGTCGAGGTGGAGTGGGTTGGTGTCGCCGCTGGCCGCTGCGAACCCGCTGACGTCGGCCGCCGTCAGGGTCTTCGTGAACTCGAACCGGTCGCCGACACTGAGCTCGTCCGGATCTGTGGCGGTCGTCTCGGCGTGCCACTCCGGCAAATCGCTCGCCGCCTCGATGCGTTCGGTAGCTGCCGCCTGCCCGTCGGTCGGATCGACGCCGAAGGCCGCGAACGCGGCACGGTTCGCGGCGACCACGCTGTCGAAGACGTGCGACGACGTCTCCGTCCAGGTATCGAGCAGTGCACTCCGAGGCGAGTCAGAACTCATCTGGCACCCTCTAGGTAACTCCCCCTCTTAAAACGTGAGGATGTTTGGCGTGGAACACACTCGCCGTCCCTCGCTTTCCGTGCGGCGGACCCGCCCACGGTGGGCCGGAGTTGGCCTCGTGATGGTAACAAATGGTGTCGAATGGTATTGAGCGCAACCCTTATACATTCAGCGGCTGTACGTGAGGGTGACCGATGTCCGACGAGAGCGACGGGCCGATGTGGCCCCCGGCGATGTTCAGGGCCGTGCAGGAGACTGGCGAGCAGGCCGTCGAACAGCAGGCGGAGCTGTTCCGCCAGCTGATGGACGGCTCGGGCATGCCCGGGTTCGACATGAGCCAGCTGGGCGCCATGAGTCAGACGGCGACGTTCAAGACCCGCGTCCAGAGTGGGGGGCGAATCAGCATCCCCGACGCAGAGCGGGAGGCCCTCGACATCGAGGAAGGCGACATCGTCCAGACCGTCGTGATCCCGGTCAAGCGAAACAGGAGTGACTAACCATGACAGCATACACCACACCGATCCGTGCAACGTTCGAATTCCAGCGCCGGTCGATCGCCCAGGGCCAGCGGGCCCTCGAACAGGCGATCACCGTCCAGCGGAACGTCAACCAGGCCGCGCTCGACGGCTTCGAGAGTACCGAGGCGGCGCAGTGCCGCGCCGTGGAGTTCTACCAGTCGGCCATCCACCAGAGCCTCGACGCGGTCGAGGCGAACGTGCCCGGCACCGAATCGGCGATCGCGGAACTCCGCGAGACCGTCGACGAGCAGTTCGACGCGCTCCTCGAGAGCCACGCCGAGGTTGCCGACCGCATCGCCACCGAATTCGAAGAGGGCGTCGCCGCCTATGACGACCTGACTGAGGACTCACTGGCCGCCCTAGACGAGCAGATCGAGCTGCTCGTCGACGCCCACGAAGAACTCGAAGGGCAGTCGGTCGAGGCCGCCGAACAGGACGCCGAAGGCGTCGAGGAACTCCAGGAGCAAGTCGAAGCGATCCAGGAGCAGGCCCGCGAAGCCGGCGAGCAGGTCGTCGAGGCCTGAATCGACGACGAATTTTTACGCGGTTCCGAATCCAAGGACAATGAGCGACTCAACCCAATTCCAAGACGAGTGGACCGAGATGGTACAGCACATGAACGACGCGATCGCGGATTCCGTCGAGCGGAACGTCGAAGCCCAAGCGGCCCTCCTCGAAGCGTGGGTCGACGGCCTCGAGGACAGCGTGCCAGATGATGACGTGATGGCCGACGGGATCGAGGGCTACAGCCGGGCCTACGAGGTCTGGATGGACGCGGCCGCCGAGGTGGGCGAGCGAACCACCGACGCCGCCCGCGGCGAAGACGTCGAGCCCGAGGAACTGCGAGACATCTGGCTCGAGTCGGCGAACCAGGCGTTCAAGGAGATCATGTCCACGAGCGCGTTCGCGTCCGCGAACGGCCAACTCGTGGAGTCCATGCTGGAGTTCCAGCAGGAGGTCGACGACGCGAGTCAGGACGCCGTCAGCCAACTGGGGCTCCCGACGCGGGACGACGTCGACGAGATCGGCGCCCGCCTCGTCGAGCTGGAGCGCCGCCAGCACGACGTCGAGGAGAAGCTGGACCGGGTACTCGAGGCACTCGAGGACTGAGACCATGCCACGAGATCCAGTCAGTACGACAATCGACGCGGGGACGGCGGCCTTGGAGGCGCTGGCCGACTCGACACGGAGCGCCGGCGTGCTCCCCGAGCAGACCGCCGAGATGGCGAGCGTCGAGGTCGGCCAGACGCCGTCGGAGGTCGTCTATCAGGAGAACAAGCTGGAGTTACTGCACTACGAGCCCCAGACCGACGAGCAACACGAGGTGCCGATCATCGTCGTCTACGCGCTGATCAACCGGCCGTACATTCTGGACCTCCAGCCCGACCGGAGCGTCGTCAGGCGGCTGCTCGAAGCCGGCCACGACGTCTACCTGATCGACTGGAACGAGCCGTCGCGGCTCGACCAGCAACTCGGGCTGTCGGACTACGTGAACCGCTACATGGACAACTGCGTCGACGTGGTTCGCGAGCGCTCCGGCCAGGACGCCATCAACGTCCTCGGATACTGCATGGGCGGCTCGATGAGTGCCATGTACGCCGCGCTATACCCGGAGAAGGTCAACGCACTCGGCCTCATGGCGGCCGGGTTGTACTTCGACGACTCCGCAGGCGTCCTCGAGCGGTGGGGCAGTGAGGACTACTACTCGCCCTCGACGGTCACCGACACCTTCGGCAACGCGCCTGCGGACATGCTCGACGACGGCTTCGCTCTCATGGATCCGGTCGCGAACTACGTGACGAAGTACGTCGGCCTCGCCGACAATATCGAGGACGATGACTTCGTCGCAAACTTCGCACGAATGGAACGGTGGCTCGCGGACGGCATCGACGTCGCAGGGGAGGCCTACGTCGAGTTCCTCGAGTGGCTCTACCAGGACAACCTGCTCTACGAGAACGACCTCTATCTGGACGGCGAACACGTCGACGTCACGAACATCGACATGCCGGTCCTGCAGATCCTCGGGGAGTACGACCATCTGATCCCCCCCGAGTCGAGCCGCCCGTTCAACGACGTCGTCGGGAGTGACAACACCGAGATCATCGAACACCCCACGGGCCACATCGGCCTGTCAGTCTCTGGATCGTCCCACGAGCACGTCTGGCCGGCGGTCGCTGACTGGTATGCGTCCCACCAGGGCGAGTCAGCGCCGGCTGCCGAGAGCGGATCCGACACCGAGACAGCCGACGAGAGTGTCGAACGGATCCAGGAAGCCGGCGAAATGGCCGCGGCGACCGCCGGTGACGCGGCCGACGTGGAGTCGATCGCCGGCATCGGCCCGACCTTCGCCGAACGCCTCCGCGCGGCGGGCGTCGAACCGGTCGCCGACCTGGGCGCCTACGACGCGGCGGAGCTGGCCGACTTCGCCGAGACCAACGAGTCGCGGGCGGCTGACTGGCTCGCCCAGGTGTAGGTCGCGGGCGGCGCGGACAGGCCCCGGTTTTTTCTCCGTCCACCGCCATCCCCTAGGTATGCTGGATGACCAGACCTGTCTAGTGACGGGGTCTTCCCGGGGGATCGGACGGGGGATCGCACTCGAACTGGCCGAGTACGGGGCCGACGTGGCGGTGAACTACCGCTCCTCCGAGGCCAAAGCCTACGACGTGCGCGACGAGATCGAGGACATGGGGCAGTCGGCGATCGCCATCCAGGCCGACGTGGCCGACCAGGACCAGGTCGAAGCGATGGCCGACCGGGT
>CAYLJD010000082.1:0-10048 GCA_964383875.1 uncultured Halobacteriales archaeon | reverse complement strand
AGCCCATCGGCGGCAACATCCTCGGGCACACCTCGACGTTCCGGCTCTACCTGCGCAAATCGAAGGCCGACAAGCGCATCGTCCGGCTGGTCGACGCGCCGAACCTGCCCGATGGCGAGGCGGTCATGCGCATCCAGGAAGGCGGTCTGAAGCCCGAGTGAGCGCCACCGGGCGGCCACGAGTGCGGCGCTCGATTGTCACTCGTCTCGAAGCGCCGGGACCGCCAGCGTGTCGTCGACCGACAGCTCGCCGCGGCGAGCCAGCACCCAGCCCAGCCCACCGACGCCCACCAGCACCCCGACCAGTCCCAGGAGCCCGCCTTCGGGGCCGAAGGCGCCGCCAGTCAGGATGTCCGGACCACGGAGCGTGACGTCCACCACGGCGGCTCCCGTCTCGATCCCACTGACTGGGAGGCCGAACCCCAGTCCCAGCATCACGTTCCAGGCGATGTGGAACCCGATGGCGAGCGCGAGGTCTCCGGTCGCCGCGACTGCGACGCCGAGCAACAGGCCGAACAGGACGATGTTGGCGACGCCGATGACGCTGCCGCCCGGGTTGGCCGCATGAACCACGCCGAACAAACCCGCAGCGACGACGACACCACCCAGGACAGCCCGGGATGGTGACGATGCCGGTCCTCGGAGACCCTCGGCGACGTTCACGAGAAGGTACCCCCGAAACAACACTTCCTCGAGCGCGCCGGCACCGAGAAAGACCACCAGCCAGAACGTCGCGTCGAACAGGGGGTGGTCGGCCGTCAGCGCGAAGGTGCCGACCCACGAGGCGAGGACCCCATCGACGGTGGCGGCGCCGGCGAGGACAGCCACACCGACGGTCGCGGTGGCGACGGCCGACCCGAGGAGTACGCCGACGAGCGCGTCGGTCGTCCAGGCCAGATCGAGCGACACGCCGAGGTCGGCGATTCGCCGCCGGTCGAACCCCAAGGCGAGCGCGAAGACGGCCCCGATCGCTGCCGCGAGCCCACCCGTCGCGAGGACGATCACCCAGATGGCCTCTAGTCCGGGTCCCAGCGGTGCGCCGACCCTCGCGAGCCACACCGCAACCTGGCGGAGGAGCTCTCCGAAGGCCAGGAACAGGACCGCCGCGAAGACGAGCCGCAAGGGCGCTCGCAAGCGCCGCTCGTCGGCGTTCCAGGCCAGACGCCGGGGACCCAGCCGCATGGCCCTCGGTCCGCCGTCGCCGGGGATAAATCCCGCCGATCGACCGCCTGGCCCACGGATCTCGACGGCGTGGTTACGGGTATGTAACGGAAACCCCTTTGCCCGCGCCGCAGCAATCTCCAGAATATGACCAAGCGTCACGTCACGCTCCCGCCCTCCGCGAGTGCCGGGGTGGACGAGTTCATCTCGACCGTCGACGAGCGGCTCGCGAGCGACGAGGAGACCTGTGACGTCGTCCGGGACGTGCTGATCGACCTGTTCGGTGACAGGGACGCCTGGGAGCGCTGGCAGGACGGGGGCGACGTCACCCCCGCCGAGCGGGTCCGCCTGCAGGGGTACGATCCCTGCAACGCCACGCTCGAGAGCGAGTACTACGCCGAGGTCGACACGCAGGAAGCGGAGTTCCAGGAGTCGAAGTACCTCCAGTGGCTCTGGCGCCAGTTCGACGCGACGCCGATGGCCGACAACGTGGCCTTCGCCCTCCAGTTTCGGCAGATGCTCGCCGACCACCTCTTCGAGGACTGTGGGGACAACTGCCGGTTCTTCAAGGGGATCACGATGACGTACGGCCACAACATCACCGTCGGCGACAACGTCGTTATCCACGACAACGTGCATCTCGATGATCGTGGCCGGGTCACCATCGGCGACCGCGTCTCGATCTCGGACGACGCCCACGTCTACAGCCACGACCACGACGTCGTCGACCAGACCGACGTCACCAACTACCACACGATCATCGACGACGACGTCCGGGTCACCTTCGACTCGATGGTGCGTGCCGGGGTCCGCGTCGGGGAGAACGCGATACTCGCGGCGAAGTCGATCGCCGGATCGGACATCCCGGCCCACCACATCGCTGCCGGCACGCCGGCGAGTTCTATCTCGATCAAGCCCGGCTGGGAGTCCGTCGCCGAACCCATCGAGGACGCCAATGTCGACCGGCGCGAACAGCGCATCGTCGCGTACGACATCCCCGAAGGGATCGACACCTTCGACGAATTCGGTCGCGACCGCTCCCCGCCCGACGCGTGAGGGTGCTGTCTGCGCTGTCGGGAGTGACCGGCCACTTCGTCTCGTCCCTCGTGAGCGACCGGTCGTCGCCAGCAGTGGTTGGGACGAGGCGCGATCTGCCCGTCGTCGGGCTTGGCGTTCGCCCTGCCGTGGTCGTCCCCAGCTGGCGGTCGCTGTGTGCCCCGATCCCAGAAGACCCAAGTGCCGTGCCAACCTACCACACGGTATGGACCTGTGGATGTGGCTGCTCGCCTACCTCCTCGGGTTCAGCCTCTTGCAGCTGTTGCTGTACCGGTACTTTAGCCGGGACGTCCCGCACGGCGAGACGACCACGCCTGCAAGCGGCGAACACCCAACCGCCCGGCTTAATGGAGGGACCGACACGTCGACGACGGCGGGGACCGTCTGCCCGAACTGTGGGGCCGAAAACGAGCCGGATGCCGTGTACACGTACTGTCAGGAGTGTCTGTCCCGCCTCCAGTGACCCGTGGAGGCATTGAGCCGTGCCCGCCGTCGCCGTCAACGTGGGCGCGAACACCAACGAGCCCGGCTTTCGCGGCCCGATTTCGCCGGACGGCTCGTTCAGCTACGTGCCGATTCCGGAATCCGCCGCCACCGCCGAGCCGGTCCCCACGTACGGCGATCTCGAACCACACCTTCCGATTTCGGTGCCGGAGTCCCTCGGTGCTCGCCCGGTCCACCTCGATCCCGAGTTTCCCGACTACCCGTACGGCCGCGCCTACACATATGGCGACGAACACGGCGTCAAGGCCCGTCCGCTGTCGGCGCTTGCGGCCGGCGATCGGGTGTACTTCTACGCGACGCTCTCGGTCGTCGAGCCCACCGACTGGCTCCCGCCGACCTGGGGCGCGTTCCTGATCGCCCACTTCGAACTCGACCGGGACCCGCTGACGCCGGACGGCCGCGCCGACCTCTCCCCTGCCGCGCGGGACCGGTTTGCGAACAACGCCCACGTGAAGCGTGCCGAGATGGACGCCCGGGTCCTCCTCTCGGGCGACCCGACCCGGTCAGCACGCTACGATCGCGCTGTGGCGTTGAGTCTGCCCGATGGGGGGACCGCGGCCGGTCCGATCGTGACCGACCTCTCCGCGGACTCTGGGCGAGGACCCTGGTGGCGCCGCCCGCTCCGGTTTCCGGAGCCCGCTGCCGAGCGGCTGCGGGACCGCGTCGACCAGCATCGCCACTCGATGTGACTGCCCGGGAACCGCCGTCGTTCACTGGACGGTGACACCCTCCGAGATCCGGGTCGACGCCGAGTGACCGAACCCACAACCTTACCCCCCGTCCCGGCGATGCGGCCCGCATGGCACCGATTGTCGATATCCACTCCCACTGGTGGGCCGAGGACTGGCTCCCGGACGCCTACTGGGACGTCCTTGTCGACCTCGCCGCCCACGAACTCGAGAAGGCGGGCGAGGAGCCGGACCGGGATCGACTGGCCGATTCCTACCTGCCGCAGCTCTGGGACCCGACTGGCGACGATCTGCTCGCCCGCATGGACGAGGCCGGCGTCGATCACCAGGTCGTCTTCGGCCTCGACTGGGGAATGCGCTTGGGCGATCCGCCAGTGTCGGTCCGGGCGTACAACCGTACCGTCGCTGACTTCGCCGCCGATCACTCGGACCGACTCTCGGCCCTCGTGACGGTCGACCCCCGTCGATCGTTTGCCACCGACCTCGTGCGGGAGGCGCTCGACGACTGGGGCGTTGCCGGGCTCAAGCTCCACCCGACGTCCGGATTTCACCTCCACGACGCCGAGACCTACCGACTCCTCCAGCTCTGTGACGATCGAGACGTGCCGGTGCTGACTGACTCCGGACCGATCGCTGCCCCACTCTACAGCGAGTACTCCCACCCTCGGCACGTCGACCGGGTCGTCTCCGACTTTCCGGATCTCGACCTGATCGTCGCCCACCTCTCACTGGGCTGGTGGCGTGACCTCCTCGCGATCGCGGAGACGAACGGCAACACAGGACTCCGGGTGGACATCTCCGGCTGGCAGGCCCGCCTGCCCGAGTACCGTCGTGACTTCGCGCGCGCCGTTCGGCGGTTCGTCGACGCGCTCGGGGCCGACCGCGTCCACTGGGGCACTGACGACCCGGTTTTCGACGTGTTCTACGCGAAGGAGGAGTGGCTGTCGACCACTCGGACGCTCGCCGAACGCGATGACGAGTTCGCGCTGACGGCGACGGAACGCGAACAGGTGCTGGGTGGCGGCGCCGCGACCCTGCTCGGGCTCGAGTGAGACGTGCGTCTCACTACCCGCTCGCGTGGCCGGGTCCGGGCTGTCTTGGATCGACTCCGGGTGATACACGGCGAGTTCGCGACGGTCGCGGACCGGTGGACACTCGCACCCGACGCCTACGAGTGGGTCCGCGACCGCTTTGCAGCCGGAACTGTCGGCGGGGCCGGGGTCTGGCTGCAAAACTCCGCTGGCGAGGTGCTGTTGGTCCGGAACGAGGGGACCGCCGAATGGGCTGAGCCCGGCGGCAAGCACGAGCCGGGAGAATCCCTCGCCGAGACGGCTCGGCGGGAGCTCGCCGAGGAGGCAGGCGTCAACTGCTCGCTCACCGGTGTGGCGCTGGTACAGATAGTCGAGATGGTCGAGCCCACCCGGCCGCCAATCGTTCGACTCATCGTCGTCTTCGATGGCACGTATACTGGGGGCACCCCCCGACCCGAGCCGGGAGAGATTGCCGAGGTCCGCTGGTGGGACGACCACCCGGAGTCGGTCCGGTACTCGGCACTCACCGACCTGGAGATACCAGCCACCGAGTAAGGGAGAAGGCCGGTGTCCGAAAACAGTGGACTCGCTCAGAGCGACAGCGGCTCGTGGCCCGGCTCGCCCATGCTGGTCGGATCGCGGTCGCTGTAGCCCTTGCGGCCGATCGCGGCCTCGCTGAGGGCCGAGTACGTACTCAATCTGGCGTCCTCCGCAGACTCGAGGGTTTCGTCGGGCAGCAGGGCGAGGATCTCTCCCAGGGTCGCGTCGCCGTTCGGGAGCGACATTTCCAGGTCGCCGTGCTCGTCGATCAGCTGGCCGGTCGTCGTCGGGTACGAGTGATCGTCGACCACGCCGGCTACTTCGCGTGCCAGTCGCATGTGAGGGCAGAATCCCCCGATGGATATAAACCTTCATAATTGATCATTTCGGACCCGGATCGGGGTCAGTGCCGCTTCGTAACCGGAACCGCAACCGGGAAAGGGTCTGACAGCCTGCTCCACGCATGGTGGTCGCGGACCTGCACGTCCACACGACCAACTCTGACGGGACGCTCACCCTCGAGGCGCTCCCCGATGCCGCCCGCGCGGCCGGCCTCCGGGCCGTCGCCGTCACCGACCACGACCGTCTTCACCCCGACCTCTCGGCCCCTGTTGTCGAACGGGCGGGGTTGACTCTGATTCACGGCATCGAACTCCGCGTAGAAACCGAGGCGCAGAGCCTGGATCTCCTGGGCTACGGAGTCCGGGAGACCGACGACCTCCGCGCGGAGATCGACCGGCTCCAGTCCGACCGCGTCGAGCGCGGCCGCCGCATCGTCTCGGGCCTCGAGTCCCACCTCGGTCTCGACCTCGACGTGTCGTTCGAGCCGGGGCTCGGCCGACCCGACATCGCCAGAGCGGTCGCGGCCCGGACCGATCACACGATCCAGTCGGTCTTCGACGAGTTGATTGGCGACGGCCGCCGGTTTTACGTCTCCCGGGACGTGCCACCCTTCGACCGAGGCCGGTCGCTCCTCGCCGACGCGTGCGATATCGTCGGTCTCGCCCACCCGCTTCGGTACGACGATCCCGAGGCGGCGCTGGAGCGGGCGGCGGCCCTCGACGCCGTCGAGTGCTACTACCCCTACGATCGGGTCGTCGACACGGATCCGGTCGAGTCGGTCGCCGACCGGCACGACCTGCTTCGCACGGGCGGGAGCGACGCCCACGACGACACCGTCGGTGCGGTTGGACTGGCCGCCGACGAGTGGGCGACCGTCCGGGATCGCCTCACCGGATCGAACGACTGAGACAGCAGCCACCGTCGCAGGCTTCAATGCCGACGGGCCCCAACCGGGTGTCATGCAGTGTCACTTCTGTGAGCGGACGGCCGACGTGGTCGTGGAGACGGACGGCGTCCGGGTTGGTGTCTGCGAGGCACACTTCCGGGAGCAGCTCGACGAGCTTGCGGACTCTGACTGGCTGACTCAAGTCGAGGCAGACCTCGACCTGGACGGCCTCGAGTGAGACGGGAGGTATTTTGCACCCCGGCGTCTGCGAGACGGGTATGGAGCGGAAAGCGATTGCAGACGTCGAGAACTGGATCGCCCCGGCCGCGGAGAAGCGCCCCGTGGGACGCGCCCTGGGCGCGGACCAGGTCGCAGTCAACTACTATCGGCTCGACCCAGGTGACGCGTTCGGGTTTGGCTACCACCGCCATCCCGAACAGGAGGAATTTTTCTACGTCGTCGATGGGACAGCGACGTTCGAAACCGAGGACGGCGACGTCACCGTGGGCGCTGGCGAGGCGATCTACTTCGAACCCGGCGAGTGGCAGCTCGGACGCAACGACGGTGACGAGGCCGTCGTCGCTCTCGCGCTTGGCGCGCCGGCCGACACGAGTGGCGTCGAAATCCGACGCGAGTGTCCGGAGTGCGACACCCGCGTCCCGACGTCGATTGAGCCTCGTGAAGACGGGACAGCTCTCGTCACCGTCTGCGAGGAGTGTGGTGCGGAAACCGGCCGGTGGCGGTAGCGCCTGCGGGCTTCTGACCGGACGGTTGTCAGTGAACCCACTCGTCGGAACCGGCGCCGTTATCACGTCCCGGTCAGTCGACCCCGGCATGCGCGAGACGCTCCGGCAGTCGGCCGAGACAGGGGCACTCGTCTTGGTTCCGGGCGTGCTGGCGTGGGTGACGGGGTTTCCGTTCATCTTCCCCAGCCTCGGCCCCTCGGCGTACGTCTTGGCCACAGCTCCGACTGCCCCCCAGACCCGCGCGGATCGGGTGATCGGGGGCCACGCGATCGGCGTCGTCGCCGGCCTCGTCGGGTTCGCCCTGTTCGACCCCGGCGTCGCCGTGAACGCCGAACTTGCGCCCCTCTCTGCGGTTGCGCTCGCCGTCGCGGCGAGTGGAATCGTTGCGACCACCCTGACCGCTGTCGGTATGCTGGCGACCGGGCTGGTCCACGCGCCGGCGTGTGCCACGACCCTCATTGTCTCGCTCGGACTGCTGTCGACGCCCCGGCAAGCCGCCGGCATCATGGTCGCGGTCCTCCTGCTCGTCGGTGTCCACCGCGCCGGATATCGGGCCGGCCTCCTGACCGTTTCAACCCGGGACTAGGGCGGCCCGTGCAGCCGACCCGGGACCGTCGACTCAGTCGTCCCCGGTCCGGGCCGGCACCGCGTCGGCTTCGCGCTCACGGACTATTGCGAGAAAGTTGTCGAACAGCTGTTTCGCCTCGCAGGCGGCCGCGTAGTTCGCCGGGGTGATCCCCGCGAGGACGCGCTCGATCCGCTCGTCCGGCAGGTCCTTCCCGCGCGTCACTCGCTCGGCCGTGGCGATGTCGTATTCCGGATGGAACTGGACGGTGTAGACGTCGTCCAGCTGGAAGCCGTGGATGCCGTAATCGTTCTGGGCGATCGCCTCGGCGCCAGGCGGTAGCTCGACGACGCGATCAGAGTGGGTCGTGAAGACGGTGAACTCGCGATCGATGCCTTCGAGTAATGGCGATGATCCGTCGTGCTCGACGGTCCGGTAGCCGATCTCGGAGTCGTCCATTGGCGCCACCTCGCCGCCGAGGACGTCCGCCAACAGCTGGTGGCCAAAGCACACGCCCAGAAATGGGATGTCGCGGTCGACGGCCTCGCCGACCCAGCCCTTGGCCGGCGGGATCCAGGATTCGTCCCAGTAGACCGACGCCCGCGACCCCGTGACGACACAGCCGTCGAAGTCGTACGTGTCCGGCACCTGCTCGTCCGGCAGGTGGTACTCGACGAGGTGGGCGTCGATCTCCCGGCGGAAGTTCTGCCGGGTGTGGGACCCCTCGTGGGCGGCGATGAGGAGGGCGATGCGCGGCCGATCCATCACTCGTCGAGAGGCCCGGTTCTCCCAAAAAGGCCACGCCTCTTCCGCGGAGTTCGCGGCCGGGTGTCCGTGGCTACGAGGCGTTCAGGACGCGCTGGAGCACGGCCGGCGCCTCGTCGAGCGCGTCGTCGAGTGCCTCGACGTCCGGCCCGCCACCCTGGGCGAAGTCACTCGGGCCCCCACCCCCACCGCCGACTCGTCCGGCCAACTCCCCGACGACCTCGCCGGCGTCCACGCCGACGCCGTCCGGGACCGCCACGACGAACTGTGCGCCGTCGCGCCCCGACCCGATGACGGCGACCTTGCCGGCCTCGACGTGCGCGTTCGCCGTCGCGCGCAGCTCATCCATGTCGCCGTCGAGCCGCTGGATGACGGCTGTCGTCCCGTCGAGTTCGACCTCGTCGCCGTCCTCGTCACTCGCCCGAACGGCCGCGAGTTCCGCGGTGAGTTCCTCGACTTCCTTGCCCCGTTCTTTCCACTCCTCGAAGAACCGTTCGGCCGTCTCGGGCACGTCGGCGGGATCGACGTCGAAGACCTCCGCAGTGGCCTGGAGGGCGTCCTCGGTATCCTGTGTTGCCGCGATGGCGGCGTCACCCGCGGCGTAGGTCAGGCGCACGACACCGTCCTGGATGCGCTCGGTCCCCAGGAGCTTGATCGCCCCGATGTCCCCGGTCCGGCTGACGTGGGTCCCACCACACGCCTGGACGTCCGGCCCGACGGTGATCAGCCGGATCTGTTCGCCCGCGGGTATTCCGCCCTGGTAGATGTCGAAGCCGTGTTCGGCCTCTGCCTCGTGGCGATCCGGCCACGACGGGACCACTGACACGTTGTCCATGACCATCTCGTTGGCGACGCGCTCGATCTCGCGCGTCTGTTCGCGGCTCACTGACTCGTAGTGCCGGAGGTCGAGCCGGGCGCTGTCGTGGTGCTTCTGGGCACCGGCCTGCCGGACGTGGTCGCCGAGGACCTGCCTCGCGGCGTGACCGACGATGTGGGTCGCCGTGTGGTGGCGCATCAGCCGGCGGCGGCGGGTCCCGTCGACCGTGCCGCGGACGAATTCGCCCGTCCCCGGGTCACTGTCGACCCGGTGGAGAACGACACCGTCGACCGCCTGGACGTCCCACACGTCGACCGTCACGTCGTCGGTAGAGAGCGTGCCGCGGTCGGCCGGCTGGCCCCCGCCTTCCGGATAGAACATCGTCTGGTCGAGGACCACGTCGTACCCATCCTCGCGCTCGAACACCTCGAGGACGATCGCCTCGAACTCGGTGCGCGCCTGATCGTCGTAGAACAGTTTCTCGGTGTCAGGCAGGTCTGCCACCCGCTCGGCTTCGAGGTCGCCCTGTTCGTCCTCGAAGGCCTGCCCCCCGCCGTGTCGCTCGGCCACCAGCGCGTAGAACTCGTCCGGAATCTCGACATCGACGCCGCGTTCGGCGGCGATCTCCGCGACCATCTCCGGCTGGATGCCGTGGGAGTCGTAGAGCTCGATCAGCTCCCGTGTGGGGATCGACTCGCCCTCGTGGGCGTATTCGTCGGCGAGCTGTTCGACGCGGCGCGTCCCCCGTTCGAGCGTGTCCCGGTACTTCTCGACTTCGGTGCGCACGATGTCCCGGATCGTGTCCCGGTTCTCGTAGCCCAGTCGGTCGGCCTGCATGTCGACCAGCTCGTCGAGGGGGGCGTCGACGCCCACGCCGTCGACCAGTCGCTTCGTCCGCCGGAGGACCATCCGCGCGAGGTAGCCCGTCCCCACGTTCGAGGGGACGA
>CAYLJD010000081.1:0-10119 GCA_964383875.1 uncultured Halobacteriales archaeon | reverse complement strand
ATCGGGACCAGCGAGTCGACGACGTTCGTCATGCCCCAGGAGCTGACGTCGCTGATCGGCCGCTATGGCAAGCACCTCCAGGGGAGCGACGCGAAGGAGAACGGCCACGTGCTCGACGCCCTCGAGTTCGACGACGAGACGCGCGAACTCCTCGGGCTCGACAACATCGAGGAGATCCTCGGCGAAATCGAGGACGAGGAGAGCGTCATCAACGTCGAGCAGATGGAAGAGGAGGCACAGGCGGTCAAGGCTGGCGAGGCGACCGCCGACATTCAGGACCCGGACGAGGTCATCGACGAGATGGACCAGGAGTTCGCCGGCGGTTCGAACTTCAACCGGGAAGAGGGCGGATCCGAAGGCGACGACGGATCCGACTAGCGAAGCGGTTTTGCCCCGTCCGACCATAGCGCGGTCGATGTCCGATGGGTCGGGCGACGTCGACGAGTCGAAGCGGGCCACGCTTCGGCGGTTCGCCGCGCTCGGTGCCGCGAGTCCACTCGTCGCGCTGGCCAGCGCCCGGGAGAGCTCGAGCGACGTCCCTGGGGCGATCGTCGGCTACGTTGCCGCGACGCCCGGTGCCCATTTCTCGAAGATCCGCGACGACCTCCAGCTCGGAACGGGCGAGACCCAGCACCACCTCCGGCGTCTCGAAGCCGACGGAGCGCTCGAGAGCCGGAAAGACGGCGATTTCCGGCGGTACTTTCCGACCGGTCGGTTTTCCGACTTTGAGCAAGTGGCCCTCGGCTACCTCCGCCGCGAGACGCCGCGGGGGATGCTCATTACGCTTCTCCGCGAACCAGGCCTCGGGCCGGGGGAACTGGCTGCCCAGCTGTCGGTGACCCGGCCGACAGTCAGCAAATACGCGGCCCAACTCGACGACGCGGGCCTCCTCGCTCGTGTCGACGGCTACGACGTCCGCCAGCCCGAGACGGTCCTCGTCCTCGTCGTCGCCTATGCGGACTCCTTCGGCGTGGACGCAGTGGCGCTGGCTGGCGAGGCTGCCGGTCTGGTCTCGTATCAGTTGGAGTGAGGCGAGGGCGCTCTGGTGACCTTCCACGTCGTACTCGAGGAGTACCCCCACTTTTCGATCTCGACGGCGAACTCTCCCCGCCGGATGGCCTGCATATTCGTACCGACTTCCTTCGCGGAGAGGTCGAGCGCGTCGCCGATACAGCGGGATTTGAAATACGTTTCCTCGGGGACCCGTTCGCGGAGGTACGCGAGGATCCGGCGTTGCTTCTCGCTCAGGTCGCCAGCATCAACGCCGACCGAGGCGGTGGCGCCCATGCCTGCATCCAGCACACAACTCGCCATAGCTACTTTGGTACAGTCGGTAACGGGACCGCCGTCTGTCGGTTCGTGCGGAGTCACTTCGGTTGACCCCCTCCCCAGGCAGCCGGTCTGGTACGACCCGCAACGGTTAGAACTCCTCGTCGATGATCTCGCCCACCGCGAAGTTCGACTTGACTTCCGTGATCTCCACCTTGACCCGTTCGCCGATGTCGGCGCCGGGCACGATGATGACGTAGCCGCGCTCGACGCGGGCGATGCCGTCGCCCTGTTTGCCGATGTCTTCGACCTCGACGTAGCGATACTCGCCCGGTTCCACGGGGGGTTGTGGTTCGGGGGGCGCGGTCTCCGTCTCGTCGCGACTCGCTGTGGATTGGACCTCCGCGTCGATGAGTGCGACCCGGTAGACGTCCCCCGGGTCGACAGATCCCGTTTCGATTTCGCGACGGGGAATTTCGATGACGTAGCGGTCACCGTCTGGGGATACCTCAGCACTGAACAGACACAGGAGTTGATTCGAGATTTCCACGATCGGGCCTCCGTCGAATCTGTCGGCGGCCCCGCTCATAGTAGTTTGGCTCTCCCTGTCGGCGCGCACTCACAGCGGCTGGCCGTCCGGGTCTTTCGGCCCTTCACTGTCGAACACGACGGCGTCAGCTGTGCCCGCAATTTCGGGGTCATAGCCGTCCCGGACTGCGATCGCCTCTTCGAGTTCGCGGATGGCCCGTGCACGGAGCGTGCGTGCGAGACGTTCGGCGTCCGGGCGGTCGATCTCCCGACCGAGGCCCTCGCATTCGTGTGCCCGGAGGAGCCCGTCGCTGTCGACAGCCGCCCCGAGTGGCTGGCTCGTCCCTCCCAGCGCCAGGCTGAACGGGTAGGTCTGGCAGACGAGCGGCCGGTCCTCGTGGACCGTACACGCACCGACGCCGTCGGTCTCCGCGTAGAACGCACAGGTGCCACAGTCGTCCGTCTGGAGTGCCCACTCGAAGGTTTCGCCCGTGGGGCCGTCTGAGTCGTGGGACAGGCCGTAGGGCATGGGGCGGGCGACGTCCCGCCATTCGAGCGACTCGGCAGACCGACCGTTCGTCCCGTCGTCGGGCTTGGCAGGCTCAGCGGCGGCCTGCAGGCGACGAATTTCGTCCGGGAAGACCGTCGCCACGTGCTCGTCGCCAGCATCGGTCCCCTTGCAGCAGGCGCCACAGCGCGTACACTCGAAGCCGAACGACTCGATCGCGTCGGCCAGCTCGTCGACGTCCAGATCGATCGCCCGATCGAGTTCTGCTTCGAGGGATTCCACGGGCCGTGGTCGCTCCGCCACCCGATTAAGCGTCCCGGTCGAACGGGGGTCTCCCCCGGGGGCGCGGGGTGGCAACCGACCAGCTGGGCGCCGGTGGATCGCGCCGGAACCGCGACGGTCGGGATCCCCCGTCCAGGAGCGGGCTCAGATCGAGACGCGCTCGCCGTCCCAGTCGAGGTGGCCTTCCACCGCCAGTTTCGCCAGATGTGCGACGACGGTTGCCCGAGCGAGATCACGAACGGCGGAGACGTCCTTGTCGTAGGCCATGTCGACGATCTCGTCGGCCGTCCGACCCCCCTCGCGCACGGCTTCGACCACGCGACGCTCCCGATCGAGCCGGTGTTGGATGAGCCGGGCACACGTGGCCCTCGCGTCCTCGATGACCGGTCCGTGGGCCGGGTAGAGCCGGTCGGGGTTGCTGGCGTGCACGCGACGGAGCGACGAGAGATAGGCCCGCATGTCGCCGGACGGGCCACCGACGACGACGCTCCCGTCGGCGACGACGAGGTCGCCCGCGAGAAGCCCGTCGGAGACGGCGAACGCCACGTGCTCGGCGGCATGCCCCGGCGTGTCCCAGACAGCTACGCCGCCTGGCATGGACGTCCCCTCGGCGAACGTCCGGTCGGGCTCGATCCCGGCTGCGTCGGCGAAGGCACCGTCACGGCCGCGGCGGGCCCACACGGTCAGGTCGTATTCGGTCGCGTAGTCGGCCACAGCGCCGACGTGGTCGTGGTGGTGGTGGGTGACCGCGACGTGGCCGGGGGTGGCGTGTGCGACGGCTTCGTCGAGCGCCGGGGCCCGGACGGCTGGGTCGATCAGGAGCTCATCCCCGACCAGATACGCGTGTGTCGGTCCGGACGGCGCCCGGTCGACGGGTGGGAGCGTGACCCGGGTGACCATTACTGCGCCAGGGAATACACTTGCTTGCGGGCGTCGTGATAGCTGTACCGGGACTCGAGCAGTCCGGAATCCTCCAGGCGGGTGAGTGCGTAGCGGACAGTCCGAGCGGGCAGGAGCGATTCCTCGGCGAGTTGGCCTTGAGACAGCGGCGCGTCCGTCTCGAGTACTTTCGCGACGAGCTTTGCACTCGGTGGGAGTTCGCGCAGTCGTTCCCTGAACTCCCCGTCGCTGAGTTCGTCCCTCGGCCGTTCGGTACGGGTACTCATACTCACTCCCAATGTGAGGGCGGTCGTAAAACTTGGCTATATGGGACTCCGTACAATACCGAATCGTTAACCACGCTAGAGCACCCTTATATGGAGCGGCCGCGATTGCGGTGGGTGGACAGAGAGGGGGTCTTGGTGATCCGCGCATCGACACGGCATCCAGTACGGTTTTAGGTCAGGCGGGGCGATGCCGCCATAGCGTGAAAGGACAGGAGTGGTACCAGGCCGACGACATCGCCGAAGCCTACGAGGACAAGCGATTCTCCCGCGGCGGACGGCTGATCGACGCACGGGAGAAACGGGCAGTCCTCGAGGCCCTGGGGCCGGTTGGCGATCGGCGGATCCTCGAGATCGCCTGTGGCACCGGTCGCTTTACGACGATGTTGGCCTCAGAAGGTGCGGATGTCGTCGGGTTAGACATCTCGGGGCCGATGCTCCAGCAGGGTCGCGAGAAGGCCCGGACGGTGGAGTCGGCCGCTCCCATGTCGTTTGTTCGCGGCGACGCCGGTCGGCTGCCGTTCCCCGACGATAGTTTCGACGCCGTCTTCGCCGTACGGTTTTTCCACTTGGCCGATACCCCACACGCCTTTCTCTCGGAGATGGCCCGCGTCAGCCGGGAGGCGGTCTTTTTCGACACCTTCAATCGCTTTTCGACACGGTCGATCTACAACTGGGCCCTCCCGATGGGGTCCCGGCTCTACTCACGAGGCGAGGTCGACCGCCTCATCAGCGACGTCGGCCTCGAACTGCGCGGAGCGGACCACGACTGGGTGGTCCCCTACGGAGTCTACCGGAAGCTCCCCAACCGGATCGCGTCGGCCGTCAGGGGGGCGGACGTCACGGTGGGCGGCGCGCCATTCGGCGATCGCCTCGCGTCCGTCTCCTACTGGCACGCGAGCGTCTGACCGGGTCAGGTCCGGCGGTCGCGGGGTTTATCCCCCTCGACGCTGCAACGGGGATATGGATACCTCGGTGGTAGTCCCGACGCTCAACGCCCGCGACGAACTCGCGGGCTGTCTCGATTCGCTTCGGGACCACGCGCCGGCCGCCGAGGTGATCGTCGTCAACGGGCCCTCCGCAGACGGGACGACGGGGATGGTCCAGGCCCGGGACGACGTCGCCGTGCTCGTCGAACTCGCCGACAGGACGATCACTGCCGCACGCAACGAGGGAATCGAGCACGCCTCGGGGGACGTGATCGGCTTCGTCCATCCGTACCGGACGATACAGTCCGGCTGGGCCGAGGCGGTCACGACGGCCCTCGCCGACGGAGACGTTGTCACGGGGCCGACGCACGACCAGCTCCGGGACGGGGGCATGGCCAGCCACTCGCTCGAGCGCCGGACCATCGCCGGCCGCGAGGTGACATATTTCAACGCCGGCAACGTGGCCTTTCGCCGGGAGCCGCTGGACGAACTCGATGGGTTCGACGAGTATCTCTCCGTCGGCGGGTCTCGGGATATGGCCCACCGGCTGGCCGCGGCCGGTTACGACGTGGTCTGGCACGACGAGATGGGGGTCCGTGAGGGGATCGGCGCTGACGGTGGCCGCCCGGACTGGGGCTGGAAGTACCGGTCGCTCGCGTACCGGCTCGTCAAGAATTACGGGTACCGTCCGACGGTCGTCCGGCGACTCCTCTCCCACGCCGGCGGGGACGCCTACGCGGAGTTGCGCGACGTCGTTCGCGGGGAGAGCCGCCCCTCACGGTGGCTGGGGACCGGCCGGACCGTGACCAGCAGCTTGGTCCGAGGCCTGGTCGCCGGCCAGATCGCGCGCCGGAAAGACCGAACCGTGCGGCGGAACCCACGGGGCCGGTCGGCTCGGACCGACCGGGCAGTCGAAGTGTACGACTTCCGGGAGTCCAGCTGACTGGGTGACGGGGGACAGCGGCCGTTACTGCGCGAGTTCTTCGACGACTCTGGATGGGTTGTTCGTGAAGACCTTGCGCATGGCGTCCTCGGGGACGGACAGCGTCAGGATCTCCATGATCGCGACGTTCGGGTGGCTGGCCGGCGCGCCGCTACCGAACAGCACCCGGTCTGGATGCTCCATGAGCGCCCGTTCGAGCGGCTGGCGCAGCCGGACGAAGCTCGTATCCAGGTAACAATCCTCGTGGTCGTCGAGTAGCTCGATTCCGGCCTCCATCAGCTCGGCTTGGAGCGGATATCCGCCGAAGTGCGATATCACGAGCGGAAAGTCATATTCGAGGAGCGTCTCGGCGATGGTCTCTGGCGGAAACCCCTCCCCACCATGGGTGAGAACCGGGAGCCCCACGTCGGCGAGCTGTTCGAGCACCTCGGCGTCCGGCAGTCCGTCGGCGGCCGGGTGGAGTTTGAAGCCGGCGAAGCGGTCGTCGTAGGCGTACTGCTCGACGTCACCCGGCGAAGTATGGTGATCCGACCGGGAGGCTGTCAGGTTCCGGAGGCGCGAACTGGCGCCGACGCCGGGGTCGCGCGCCCCGTTGATGCGTGCGAGGGCGACGAACGACCGTCCGACACTCAACCGAGCGACCGCGTTGTTCGCCTTGAGGTAGCTTCCCTCCCGAACCGGCGGAAACACCAGCGCTCGCACAACCCCCGCCTGGTGCATCTCTCGTTCGACCTGTTCGGGGCGGCCGGAATCACGCGGCCGGCGGGATTCGTCGGGCTCGAGCTCGACGTGGACGTCGACGACCCTGAACCCGTGCTCCAGCTCGAGCATCTATCGCCCCATGCACGGGCCCCATTATAAACTTCCACGACGTGGCGCGCCCGTCGACCGACGGTCGGGGCCGCAAGAGGAATGTTTATATAGAACCGCTTACGATGATTTAGGTGAACACCAGCCATGTCTCAATCTGGCCAGCGACGCATGGGCGGACAGCCCCTGTTCATCCTCAGCGAGGATAGCGAACGGACACGGGGCGACGACGCACAGTCATCGAACATCACGGCAGGGAAAGCGGTCAGTGAGTCCGTCCGGACCACGCTCGGGCCGCGTGGGATGGACAAGATGCTCGTTTCGGACAGTGGCGACGTTGTCATCACGAACGACGGCGCCACGATTCTGGACGAGATGGACATCGAACATCCCGCGGCACAGATGCTCGCGGAGGTCGCCGAAACCCAGGAAGAAGAAGTCGGCGACGGGACGACGACGGCGGCCATCCTGGCCGGCGAGTTACTCAAACAGGCCGAGGACCTCCTCGACGACGACGTTCACCCGACCACGATCGTCGAGGGCTACCACGAGGCGTCCGAGCTTGCGACCGAGGCGATTCGCGAGGTGACCCTCGACGCGGATGTCAGCGAAGCGCAGCTCCGGCAGGTCGCGGAGTCGAGCATGACTGGCAAGGGCACCGGAGACGTGGCTGCCGGCGACCTGGCCGAAACGGTCGTCAGCGCGATCGAGCACGTCCGCGACGGGCGCGTGGCGCGCGAGGACATTGCTATCCACGCCCAGACCGGCGCCTCGTCGTCTGCCACGGAGCTCGTCGAGGGCGTCGTGGTCGACGAGGAGCCGGTCAGTGACGACATGCCACGCTCCGTCGAGGACGCGGCCATCGCCGTTATCGATGCCGACCTCGAGGTTCGGGAGTCCGAAATCGATGCGGAGTACAACGTCTCGAACGTCGACCAGTTGAACGCGGCGATCGAGTCGGAAGAGGCCGAGCTCCGGGGCTACGCCGAAGGAATCGACGCGGTCGGCACGGACGTCGCGTTCGTGACTGGCGACATCGACGACCGGGTTGCCACACACCTCGCCGACCGCGGTATCTTGGCCTTCGAGAGCATCGATGATGACGACGCGAAGGCGATCGTCTCGGCCACGGCGGCGCACCGTGCGGGATCCGTCGAGGTCCTCGGGGCGGCCGATCTCGGCGAAGCCGATACCGTCCGTGTCGAAAAGTTCGGTGACGAGGAACTCGTCTTCATCGAGGGCGGGGCCGCCGCGGAGTCGGTGACGCTCTTCGCCCGCGGAGGCACCGAGCACGTCGTCGACGAGCTCGAACGCGCCCTCTCGGACGCACTGGACGTCGTGGCCGCCGCCATCGACTCGGGTGGTGTCGTGGCGGGGGCTGGGGCCACGGAGATCGCGATCTCCGACCACATCCGTGAAGCTGCTGCTGGCGTCGAGGGCCGGAAGCAACTCGCCGTCGAGGCGTACGCGGACGCCGTCGACGTGCTCCCGCGCACCCTCGCGTCGAACACGGGCATGGATCCCATCGACGCCCTCGTCGACTTGCGGGCGGAGTTCGAGGCCAGCGGCACGGCGGGGATCATCAGTGAAGGCCAGTCGGGCATCATCGGCGACCCCGTCGAGTATGGCGTTCTCGACCCGGCCGCCGTCAAGCGGGAGGCCATCGGGAGTGCCACCGAGGCGGCGACGATGATCGTGCGGATCGACGACGTCATCGCCGCGAACTAATCGACCGAACGCATTTTTGCCGTCGCTGGGTGCACCGTCGCTCACCAGGACAGTCGCACGCGTCCACCAGGGTCGATGCCGAACGTCTCGTCGCCCCGACCGCGGTTGACGGCCAGCTCCACGTTCCCGTGGCTCCCGACCGTGACGACGCGGTGGCCAGCCTCCACGGCTGCATAGGTCCGTCGGGCCGTCGCCCAGACCCCGTTGACTTTGACGTGGTCGCCGAACCGACCCTCGAGCACGGCACCAGGGACATTCGTGATGACGTTTCCGAAGCCATCGACGGCGAGGACTTCCCCAACCACACCGTCGTCCTCGCTCGACGGCTCGGGAAACGTGACGGTTTCGTAGTCGTCCACCGGTGGCAGCTCCAGGGTCTCGTGGAAATCGGTGATGCCGGCCGCGTGGACGTGGGCTGCGGCGGGGGCGAAGACATCTCGGCCGTGAAAGGTACTGCTGTCGACCGCCGCCGGCCACCGGCCGGTGACGCCAGTCGCATCGAGTGCGATGGCTGAGGCCGGCGTATCGGTGTCATACGGGATTTCGTAGGCCTCGATCGGGTCGCCGTCGGCGAGCGCCCGGGCGACCGGCACGAGTACGCCGTTGTCCGGCCCCACGAGTGCGTGATCGCCGGCACTGATGGCGAGTGCATTGCGGTCGGTGCCGACACCGGGATCCACGACGGCCAGGTGGACGGCCGGCGGAAAGTAGGGGAGCACCTCGCGGAGCCAGAAGGCGCTCGCGCGGACGTCCTGGCGGGGCAATTCGTGGGTCACGTCCACCAGACGGGTGTCTTCGATGCCGAGGATCACGCCAACCATCGCGGCCGGATACGGCGACCCGAAGTCCGAGCTGAGCGTGAGCATCTACTCGCCGGTTCGCTCCTGGGACCCTTGTAGCTTGGCGGCCCTGAACCGGGCCGTGCAGTCCCGAACCCGGCTTGCGTCGGTTCGCTTATTCCGCCGCAGTGGCGTCCGAATCACCCACGTCCCGGAGCCGCTGGACGCCGTCGATTTCCTCGATGGCGTCGACAACTGCGTCAGGGACGAACTGCCGCCACGGCTCCCCCGCCAGTATCCGCTCACGGATGACTGATCCCTGCAGCTCGTCGCGGTCGAACATCGGGGAGTCACGGACTTCGTACCCAGCCTCGCCGAACAGCCGAACGATGAGCGGGTTGTTCGAGTAGACGACGTCGAAGGGGGGACACATGCTCTCCGAGTGGGCGACCCACACGGCGTTTCGGTTCAGGTCCTCGATGGGGACAACGTAGCTCGGGACGTCCTTGTCGGCGAGGACGTTCGAGATCATGACCAGCCGCTCGCCGGCCGTGAAGGGATTGCGGACGGAGTGGGATGCGTCCGCACTGCCGATGCCGACCACGACCTCGTCGACCTCAGTGGCGATCCGCTCGACGAGCCGTTCGTGGCCGTCGTGAAACGGCTGGAACCGTCCGATCAGCAGCCCGCGGGTCGTCACCATTGCCGGTGGGTCGGGCCGGTCGTTCAAAAAGGCGACGAGTCGGTCGACGGGTCACTCCAATCGGCTTCCCTCTGTCGGTTTTCCCGCGCGGCGCGTGCCGTCGATGGGAGAAAGTATATCACTGGACAGTCCTTGGGATTTCGTGTTAGCAACGGTTATATGAGCGAGAATATCGATCCCGACGACGCGGCCCCGGCCGAGTCGGAGCTAGACGAGGCGTCGCCGGTCCCTGCAGAGGACGAGGTGACGGAGGACGGCGCTGACGCCGGCGGTGACGAGATGGACTTGGGGAGTGACGTCGAGGCGGATATCGACGAGGACGTGGCCGAGGAAGACCTCATGGGGGGGCTGCGGGTGGAGACCTCCGCCGACATCGACGTTCCCGAACGGCTCGTCGACCAGGTGATCGGCCAGGATCACGCCCGGGACATCGTCAAGAAGGCGGCCAAGCAGCGCCGTCACGTCATGATGATCGGC
>CAYLJD010000080.1:0-10386 GCA_964383875.1 uncultured Halobacteriales archaeon | reverse complement strand
GCGACCGTGTACGTCCTCGAGCTCGGCGGCGAGGACGACGAGTTCGCCGCCTACGAGGCGGCCTCGGCCGCGTCGGACGTCAGTGTCCTGGCTCCCGGACTTGCCATCGCCGAGACCATTACCGACCGCGTGTGGGCTCTCGCGTACACCCACCGAGCGAGCGACGTCGTGGCCCGCACCGAGCCTCGAGTTGCACCGGCTCGGGCTGCATTGGCCTCGGCGACGATCGATCGGACGGGGACGGTCGCCGTTCGCGCGGTCGACGTGAGGGGGCGGACGGGCGTTGACACGCAGCGCGCGGAGCGCGAACTGGGGCAGGTCCTGGTCGATGGAGGCCTTGAAGTCGACTTGGACTCACCGGATCACGAGCTCCGAGCACTGTTCGCCGACGGCACGGCGGTCCTCGGCTGGCTCGTCGCTGAGAGTCGGCGGGACTTCGGGGACCGCCAACCGGGTGGTCGCCCCTTCTTCCAGCCGGGGAGCATGGACCCCCTCCTAGCCCGCGCGCTGGCCAACATCGCGGGGGCCAGGCCGGACGCGACGCTCCTCGATCCCATGTGTGGGACCGGCGGAATCCTCGTCGAAGCCGGACTCGTCGGGGCCCGGGTCCTCGGACTCGACGTGCAGGAAAAGATGGTCACAGGGACTCGGGAGAACCTCGCGGCCTACCTCGAGGGGGAATGGGCCGTGGCCCAGGCCGACGCGCGACACCTGCCCCTTCGGAACGCGACGATCGACGGGGTCGTGTTCGACGCACCGTACGGTCGCCAGTCGAAGATTACCGGGAGCCTCGCGGACGTCGTCGACGGCGCGCTCCGTGAGGCAGCGGCGGTCACCGACCGGTGCGTCGTCGTCGGCGACCGACCGTGGGCGCGCGTCGCCGGCGAGGCCGGGTGGACGACACGGGCGGCGTTTTACCGGGACGTCCACCGTTCGCTCACGCGCCACGTCGTCGTCCTGGAACGAGAAACCTGAGGCGGTCCGTGACCGAGAGCCCGGCCACGAGAACCACCATGGCTGACCCGTCCGTCACGTGGCTGGCGAGCGGCGTTCGGCCAGTTCCGCACGCAGTGCCTCGAGATCCACGTCGTGCATCGAGAGTACGACCAGGAGGTGGTAGACGATGTCCGCGGCCTCGTGGGCCAGCGCGTCGTCATCGCCGTCCTTCGCGGCAAGGACGAGTTCGGTGGTTTCCTCGCCGAGTTTCTCGAGCACGCGGTTCTCGCCCTTCTCGTGGGTGAACAGCGAAGCCGTATACGAATCCTCGGGAAGCTCCGCCTTGCGCTGTTCGATGACGGCGAACAGCTCGTCGAGGATCGTGTCGGCGTCGGTCATGGTCGGAATCACCCGGCGGAGGCTCTTGAGAGCGTCGAAGGTCAGGGCGCGACACGCCCGTCGGCGAACGCGAGGTCGTGGATCCGGGCGTCGCCGGTCAGCTCCGGGTGGAAGGCGGTCCCGACGACCGGTCCATCCCGAACCGCGACCGGATTTCCGTCCCAGCTCGCGAGCACGTCCACGTCGGTGCCGGTGTCGGTGATGATCGGCGCGCGGATGAATACAGCGGGAAACGGCTCGTCGAATCCGGTCACGTCGAGCGGCGCTTCGAAACTGTCCCGCTGTCGGCCGAAGGCGTTCCGCTGGACCGCAATGTCGAGTACGTCGAGGGTGGTGACGCGATCGTCGTTGGCGTCCCGACTGGCGACGATGAGCCCCGCACACGTCGCCAGGAGTGGCTTGTCGCTCTCGACGTGGGTCCGGATCTCCTCGTCGATTCCCTGGCGGGCGAGCAACCGGGAGATGGCGGTGGACTCGCCGCCTGGCACCAACAGGACGTCGCAGTCGGGGACGATGCCGGCGTCGCGGATCTCGCGAACGGTGGCTGTCTCCCCGTAGCGTTCGACGGCGCTACGGATGGCTCGGGCGTGCTCCTGAACGTCCCCCTGGACGGCGACGACGCCCGCAGTCAGCCCCATGGACGTGGCCACGTGGTGCGGGCGAAAAAGGCTCTCGGCTCTCAGCTCCCCTCGCCCCGCCGCCAGGACTCGGCCGAATCCCCCACTGCCACTCACCCGGGAGCGTCGATACTGGCCGTCTGATCGGACGACCTTTCCCACGTGGGGGCGCTCCCGTGATGCATCGGCTCACCCACGAACCCGGGGGATGGCTCTTGGTCAGTTGGCGCAGGGATCTGGCGGCGGCCAACAGGGAGTGATCGGTTCGGGCGCGGCTTTCGCGGTCAGCGTCAATTTCCCGTTCTCCCCCGCCGGAGCACGACCTCGGCGATACCTGCGTTGGCCGAACAATTTGGACAGGCGTGGAGTTCGTCAGCGCCGTCGGCGAAGACGCGCGCGAACTGATCGGAGACGTGCGTCCCGCAGTGATCACAGCGTGGCATGATAGTTTCGACCGGGAACCAACGGCCCGGGCGTCGGGAGGTGGCGTCGATACCCTCAAGAGTATTGTCCGAATTCCCACCCAATTTTATCCACAGTGTTGGAGTTGGAGTCTCACACCGGTTCACGTCCACGCGACGTCGATGTGACCGATGCGCTGGCCGGAACGATCCATCCCTCTGCTGTGGTGTTTGGCACCGGGTACTCGGATCGCCGGTCCGAACGAGCCCACAAACGGCTCACCGGGTTTGCCCGGATACGTGGAGGCTTCCCCCTCCGTCGAGCCGTTAGGCGTCGGCTTCACAGAGCCGCTCGACGTATTTCGCGAGGACGTCGACTTCGAGGTGGACCGAATCTCCGACCGCCTTTTCGGACAGGGTGGTCACGCGGTAGGTCTCCGGAATGATCGCGGCCGAGACGTATTCGGCGCCCCCATCGGCCACCGTGAGACTGATGCCGTCTACGGTAATGGACCCTTTCTCGACGAGGTAGCGTTCCAGATCCGACGGGATCGAGAATTCGAACTGCCAGTCGTCCCCGATCGACTCGATCCCGGTGACGGTCCCGACACCGTCGACGTGGCCCTGGACGAGATGGCCGTCGAAGCGTCCGTCGGCAGGCATCGCCCGTTCGAGATTGACCTGGTCGTTCGTCGTCAGTTCGTCGAGATAGGTGCGCTCGCACGTCTCCGCCGAGAGGAACACCGACACCCAGTGGTCGTGCTCCCGGGCGCCGCCATCCTCGACTGTCAGGCAGACGCCGCTGACGCTGATGCTCTGGCCCGTCTCGAGATCCGCGAACGACGTCCCGAGCCGCAGTCGGCGACCGCCGGACTCCGTCGTCGTGGCGAGCACCTCGCCCGTCTCCTCGACGATGCCCGTGAACATATGCCCGCTACTGTCCGGGTCGGGCAAACCCTTTCGGTCCGCCGCCTCGCCTGAAGCACACACGACTAAGGCGGTCCGCCACCGACCGCGATTCATGAGCGGAGAGGACCGCGTCGAGTACGAACCGGTCAGCGTGAAGGCCGTCCTCGGCGACATGAAGGACATCGCGGAGCTCCTCATCGATCTCTCGTACTCGTCGGTCCTCTTCGAGAGCCCGGCGCTCGCCGAAGAAGTCCTTGCGCTGGAGTCGGAGATGGACCTCCTGCAGCTTCGCGCCCGGATGAGCCTCGTCATGGCGGGGCGGAGTCCAGAAGAGGCCGAACAGCTCGCACCGATCTTCGGGATCGTCGGCGCGGCCGAGAAGATCAGCGACGCCGCCGGCGACATTGCCAAAGTCGTGCTCGAAGACATCGGGGTACCAGCAGCGTTGCACGCCTCCCTGCCAGAGGCCGTCGACGCCCTGGCCCGGGCGCCACTCCAGCCCGATTCGTCCTACGCTGACCGGACACTCGGCGAGATCAACCTGGAGACCGAGACCGGTGTGCGCGTGATCGCGGTCCGTCGTGGGGAGGACTGGCTTCTCAGTCCCGATCGGGAGACAACCCTCCGCCCGGACGATGTCCTCCTCTGTCGGGGGCCGCGCGACGGCGTCGCAGCGGTCTACGAAGCGGCGACCGGCGACCCGTTCGAACTCCCCCAGGCGGCATCGTCACCGATCGACGACCTCGATCGAGCGGTGGAGACGGTCGTCCTCATGAAGAACGTGAGCGAACTCGCCGTCGACCTCGCGTACGGGAGCGTCCTGTTCGACAGCCCAGAACTGGCCGAGGAGGTGAGCGCACTCGAAGTGGAGGTCGACGCCCTGAAATCACGGTTCGAGGCGTGGGCTCTCCAGGCCGCGGCCGTCATCGATGACCCGGTCTCGATTCGGGGCCTGCTCCACATCGCCGCCAGCACCGAAGTCATCAGTGACGCCGCTCTCGAGATCAGCGAGGGCGTGCTCCGCGGACTCGGAACGCATCCGGTCGTCCACGAGGCTGTCGAGGAGTCCGACGAGCGCTTCGTCAGCGTCACGGTTGCGGCCGACAGCGATCTCGCCGGGCGGACCATCGGGGAGAGCCAACTGCGCACGACCACCGGGATGCACGTGATCGCGATTCGGCGTGAATCGGGCGAGGGCCCCGGGGACAGGGAATGGATTCTCTCACCTCAGCCCGAAACCGCCATACGGGCCGGGGACAACCTGATTGCGAAAGGGACGCGAGCGGGAGCCGAACGGTTCAGCGAGCTCGTGGGCGGGCCATGACTAACCGGTGGGCTATCGGCTCGATCACGCGTACCCTGCTGCCAATTTTGCTTGTGCTGACACTACTGGAGCTCGTGGGCGGCCTGACCCTGGGGTCCTTCGAGGCGACGCTCCTGGAGTATCCCGCGCTCCTTGTGCTCGTGCCGGTGACGATCGGCACCGCCGGAAATCTCGGGAGCATCCTGTCGGCCCGGCTGTCGACCGCCTTCCACCTGGGCGTCCTCTCCTTCGAGCCGTCCGACGAGCGACTGCTCGGCGACTCGCTCTCGACCGTCCTGCTCGCGGTGACGATCTTCCCGCTCGTCGGGGCCGGTGCGTGGGCGATGGCCGTGGCGACCGGTGACGGACAGCTCGCCATCCAGACCGTTGTGGAGATCGCCTTCCTCAGTGGGTTTTTCTTGGCCGTGCTGGCGATACTGGTGACACTCACGGCGGCCTACACTGCGTTTCGCCTCGAGATCGATCCGGACGACGTTGTCGTTCCGGTGGTGACGAACGTCTGTGACGTGCTGGGTGTCGTCGTCCTGTACCTCGTCGTCCAGCTCCGTATCGGGTGATTTCGTGCGACACCAGGCTGCACCTATGGCAATTGGCCACACCGAAGCCGGTCAGACGGGGGCTCGATAACGTGGTCCTTCGGGACGCGGTTGTCGACGCGTACCGCGGCGCACTGCCGACACTGCTCGTAAGTGCGGTCGGGGGCCTCCTCGCAGGTGCGATCCTGAGTGGGATGGACGCCGACCTCGCCGCAGTCCAGGGCCTCCTCGTCATGGTCCCGGCGTTTCTGGCCATCCGTGGGAGTGTCTACGGCTCACTCGGGTCCAAACTCTCAAGCGCGCTCCACCAGGGGCTCATCGAGCCGCGGTTGCACTACGACTGGCGACTCCGTAATGCGGTCGTCGCGGCGGTACTCAACGGCGTCACGGCCAGCCTCTTCGCCGCACTCGCCACGTTCGTCATCCTCGGATTGCTCGGTCGGCGTGTGGCGCCACTCTGGATGCTGGCGGTGATCGCAGTCCTCGGTGGTCTTCTCGCTGGACTCGTCCTCGTGGCGGTGATCGTCACGGTCGTGCTGGTGGGCTACCAGCGGGGACTGAACCCGGATAATATCGTGGGCCCGACGGTGACGACGGCTGGAGACGTCTTCGGGATGGCGGCACTGCTCGTCGCGACCCGCGTCGCTCTGGCGCTGCTGTAGGGACGACTCAGTCGGTCCGTTCCTCGCCGAGCGGGCTCGCGCAGTACTCACAGTCACTCGCAGTCGGGGGATTTGGCGATCCGCACGCCGGACACACGCGGCGATCGGGAGTTCGATCGGCGGGCGATTCGCGGAGTGCCTGGACCGCCATGACGGCGATAGCGAGAAATCCAACGAGGAACCACCCCGCTGGGCCGATCGACAGCAGGTATACCCCGACGACGAGCGGGAGGAGGACGAACAGGACGAGGAGGAACTCGGAGACCGCCAACATGGGGCTCACCTGGGATCAGCTCGACAAACAATCCTTCGATGGCGGGAATTCCGTCTCGTCTCCTGCGGCACCACCCTCCCTCCGATCGTGGGTCGCTGCCCAAGCCGTTATCACCGCGTGGGTCCGATCACAGCCCGATGGCCGACGGAATCCTCGATCTCTTGGAATTCGTCGGGACAGTCATTCTCGCGGCGCCGCCCGCGCTGCTGGGCGTCCTCCTCGTCTCGAGCGGTGACCTGCTCGGCGGCGCCGCGATGCTTGCGGTCGCCGCTGGGATGGTGCTCTTTGAAGAGTACGTCCTGTCGGCACGTGACCTCGTGCGGCGGCAAGCCGGCCGGGTCCTGGGATCCCGCGAAGACGAGAAGTAGCCCGGGGGTGGGGTGCCGCCGGGGAACTCCGCGATGGGGGCCGTCTGGATCGCGGCCGACCCCGTTCAGTCTGCTTGTGCGGGGATCGCATCGCGGGCGTCGGCGAGGATGTCGTCGACACTCCGCTCGCTCGGTTCGTTGGTCAGGAGGACGTCGATCGGGAGGGTTGGGGCGCCGTCGACGAGATTCTCGAGGATGACGAGGCGTTCCCGGGCACGGGACATCCCGACGTAGAAGACGCGACGCTCGTTGTCCGTCAGCGTCGGGACGGGTGAGGTGGTCTTGGTGAACTCCCCGTCGCCCGGAACCGGGTGCCCGTTCTGTTCGACCGTGGCCGCCATCTGCTCGACGACCTTCTCTGTGAGATCCGTCGCGATGAAGACGTGGTCGGCCTCACGACCCTTCGCCGAGTGGATCGTCCCGACCCGTACGCGGTCGCGGGCCATCCCCTGGTAGTCACCACCGAAATAGGCGTCGACGGACCGTTCCTGGAAGTTGGTGACTTTCCGCAACATGTCGGCTGCAGCCGGGGGGTCGGGCACGAATGGCGCGTGGTCGCGAATCACGTCGGGGTCGACGGTGATCGCTTCGAGGTCGTCAGTGTCGGCCGAGTCGGCGATGTCGTCCAGCGTGTCGAACAGGTCGTCTCGTTCCCCGGTGCCAAACGCGGAATCGGCCAGCATGTCGGCGAGGCGGCGGCCCTGGAGGCACGTGAGTGGCTCGTCCGCGGCCAGCGCTTCGATGCCGTCGACGTACTGGGAGAGCCGGTCGGTCCACATGCGCTGGTCGGTCAGACACCGGAACGGGATGCCCTGCCCGATGAACTCGTCCATGAACTGGAAGAGCTGGTACCGGGCCCGAAACAGCACCATGATGGTCCCCTCGTCCTCCTCGACCGTGGACCGGACGTTTCGGACGAGGTCCAACATCGAGGGGTGCTCGATCCCTTCGACGACGCCCCCCTCCTTGCGGGGTTCGAGGTCTTTCTCCTGGCGTTTATCGATATGTCTGACTTCCGCGTTCACGACGTTCAAGATGCGGGACGGCAATCGGTAGGAATTCGGGAGAACGACGTCCTCGTCGACCGGTTCCTCCAGCAGGAGGTCTGGGTCGGCGCCCTGCCAGGCGTAGACGACCTGGTCGTCGTCACCGGCGATGAGCACCCGTTTCATGTGGGGGCGCCATTCCGTATAGACGTCGTACTGGAGGGTCGTGATGTCCTGGAACTCGTCGATGACGAGATACTCGACGTTTGGGAGGAGCGACCGCTGCTTGACGCGCTCGAGCATGTCCGCGAAGCCGACGAGGTCGTGCTCGCCCTTGTAGGACCGCCAGGCCCGAATGGCGTCGGGGATGTCCAGTCGGTCGTCGTCGCTAGACCAGGTCGGGGTATACTTGTTCCCGGTCTGGGCGTTCGGATCGATGTCCGGGGGCAGGCGGACCGTCTCGACGTTCCACGTGAAGGGGACGTCGTACCAGTCGGCGACTTCGCGGCGAGTCCGTTGGAGCCACTGGCTCGTGGCGATTACCTTGTTCCCGAGGGTCGTCGAACGGGCCGACCGCCGCCGCGATCCCTCGTATTCGTCTTCGAAATCCAGGCCGTATTCGTCACAGAACGCTTCCTTGTCCGACTCACCGACGACATCGCCGCGAGAGAGGTTGAGGAGATCGTAGGCTTTCGCGTGCATCGTCGACACGTTGCCCCGGAGCGACCGCGGGGACTCGTCCAGCCGGTCGGCGAGCCGTTCGCGGATCTCCGCCGCCGCTGCGCGTGTGTAGGACACGACCAGGATGTCCGTGACGTCGATGTCCTCGTCTTCGAGCAGGCCCTCGACCCGATCGAGCAGGGCCGTGGTTTTGCCGCTCCCGGGCCCGCCGAACAACCGGACGATTTCGGTCATTGGCCATCTAGAGCGCCCGATGGTTCTTAAAGCACGTGACTTGGAGGCGGTCGCTGGCTGGCATTCTGCGGGACCGTCGTGGTCACCGATACAGCGAGATGTACAGCATGCTGAAGCCGATGATGAAGGGGATCGTCTCGGCGGTTCGGAAGAAGATTCTGGTGGCTTCGTCAGTGCCCGCTCCTAATTGGGTGATGAGGCTGCTGATGGCCACACCCATGCTGATAAACGCAAAGCCTAGAAACGCGTACTGGAGGCGTTGTGATCGATTTTGGCGGTAGGCCTGGAAGCTGATGAGTGTAATACCGAGCGTAAGGCCAAAGACGGCAAACCGCATCAAGATGAGCGCCCCCCGAGCGACCGCCACGATGTCCACCATCGTCTCACCGGCCATTCACGAACCGGTGTAATAAGCGTGGCTACCCGCCACTCACTCGGCGTGGAGTTCGTCCCAGAGCTGACTGAAACGATCGGGGAGATTCCCCTCGCGGTAGATGCGGACCTCGTACTCGTCGTCTCGGAGCGAGATGACGGTACTCTCGAAGTTCGATTCGTAAACCTTGAAGTGGTTCCCGTCGTCGGCGACCAAGGTTCGGTTGGTGACGAGATCGTACTCGTCGAGCATCTCGAGGCGCCGGTAGACGGTCGGGAGTGAGAGATCGCACTCCGCCGCCAGTTCCTTGGCCGACTTGGCATCCCGGCTGATTGTCGCGAGCACGTGGCGAGCGTGCCGGTCGCCGATCGTGTCGAGGATGTCCTCGATGGATCGGGAATCGTCCACTATGCATGGCTTTCCCACCGGACACTATAAGCCTTGGTGGCCCCACCCGAACGACGCGAGTCCCGGACGCTCAGGACCGAGGCGAGTGGTTCTGCCCCACCGCTTCGCGCCTGGGTCTGGGCGGAGCCACCTCTCGGTGATGATTGGGTGCCGATCGTCAGCGGGCCGCCAGGCTGGCTTATACGGGACGCCAGCCGCAGACTGAACATTCGGCGGCCCCTTGGGTGTGGAGGCCACCGCATTCCGGACACTGCTTTTTGTTATAGCTCTGGTCCCACCCTGTCTCGACATCGTGTCCGCGTCGTGTGAGAAAGCGGTCCATGAGGTCGTCGGTGTCCGGGGAGGACGCCATACATGGTATGCTATACCACACCAACATATAGGTCTGTTGGTGGCGCACAGTCGACAGGCACGGGAACCCAGACCCGGGTCTATTTATTACTTGGACCGGCTTGCGTTATTACATGGTCGTCGTCAGCGTCTCCATGCCGGAGGCCCTCCGAGATCGCATCGATGCGTTCGCCGCCGAACACGGGTACACCGGCCGGAGTGAAGTCGTTCGGGACGCCGTCGAGTCGCTGCTGGGCGAATTCGAAGACGACCGGCTCGAGGACCGCGAGCTTCTCGGGGTCGTCACTGTACTCTTCGACTTCCGATCGACGGACGTCGAACAACAGGCCATGACGCTCCGGCACGAGTACGACGCGCTCGTGGCCTCGAACGTCCACGCACACGTTGGCGATCACCTGTGTATGGAACTGTTTATCCTGGAGGGCTCACTCGCTGACATCTCGACGTTCGTGGGACGGATCCGGGCGATTGGGGACACGCTCTCGATCGATTATTCAGTCATGCCGGTCGATCGCACCGGCGCCGGATCCTGAGCCGGCACGGGATCGGTCCGAGCCGTGATGCTTAGGTCCCGGGCTGCCGAGGAGCCGCCATGGAGTACACGAGACTTGGGGACACCGGCATGACGGTCAGCCGGATCTGCCTCGGGTGCATGAGTTTCGGGACCGGCCGCGAGTGGATGGTCGAGCCGGCGCACGGTCGGGAGATCATCGAGCGAGCCATCGAGCTGGGGATCAATTTCTTCGACACCGCCAATGTCTACTCGACCGGGGAGTCCGAGGAGATTCTCGGCGAGGTCCTCGCCGAGTACGATCGCGACGCGCAGGTGGTTGCAACGAAAGTGTTCGGTGAGATGGCCGACCACCCAAACGCGAGCGGCCTCTCCCGCAAGGCCATCGAGCAGGAGCTGGCCAACAGCCTCGACCG
>CAYLJD010000079.1:0-10556 GCA_964383875.1 uncultured Halobacteriales archaeon | reverse complement strand
GGCGACCAGGACCGCTCGAACCGGAAATCCTACGACACGTTCACCGTCGTGGGTCCCTGCGTGGCGACGCCCGAGGCGGTGGGCGATCCCCAAGCCCTCGAGATGGAATTGCAGCTCAACGGTGTCACCCGCCAGCAGGCAAACACGGCCGGCATGGTCTACTCGTGTGCCGACGTCCTCCACTACGCCTCGCTCGGGACGACGCTCGAGGTCGGCGACGTGATCACCACGGGGACGCCGGCCGGCGTGAGTGCGCTCTCGGACGGCGACACGATTTACGCCGACATCGAGGGTATCGGGTCGATGACCGTCGCGGTCAGTGAGCGTGACGTTCGGTTCGCGGACGTCCACGTCCGAAAGGGTGGCCAGCGGTAGTCATGCGGCGCACTCACTCGAAGTGGACGTCGACGACGCGTTCGCGCTCGACCGTGCCGGTGTCGGTCCGGGGGAGCGGGTCGGCCCGGAAGGCGTACTCCCGCGGCCGTTTGAAGTCCGCCAGGCGCTCGTGGTCCCGACAGAACGCATCGAGTTCGTCGGCGTCCACGCCGCCATCCGCGACGACGACCGCCGCCACCTGGTTTCCCCAGCGGTCGTCCGGGAGTCCCACCACGAGTGCCTCCGCGACGTGGGGATGCTCGGTGAGAGCCCGCTCGACCTCGGCCGGGTAGACGTTCTCCCCGCCGCTCGTGAACATGTTGTCCACCCGATCGATGACGTAGAGAAACCCGTCCGCGTCCACACGAGCGACGTCACGGGTCCGCAGCCACTCCCCGAAGAAGCTGCGAGCCTCGGCTGCCGGATTGTCGATATAGCCGTCCGGCACGGCCGGCCCGCGGCCGATGATCTCACCGCGTTCGCCGGGCCCGACGGTGGCGTCCGGGTCGGGCTGCTCGTCGAGAGGGACCGACTCGACCACGCGGAGCTCCCACGCGAATGACGCCTTGCCAATCGTCCCCGCGTGCTCGTCCTGGACGGTCGGGTGAGCAAACGTCAGGTTCGGACCCCCTTCGGTCAGTCCGTAGGTGTTGTAGAGCGCCTCGCAGAGGTGCTCGGTCGTCCGCTCGACGAGGGACTCGGACACCACAGCCCCACCCGTGCGCACGTAGGCGAGCGAGGCCAGATCGGAGCTGCCGTCGGCCTGGGCCGCACAGAGTGCATCGAGTTGCGTCGGGACCGCGAGGAGGCCGGTCGCCTCGTGGGTTTCGATCGCCGCAAGCACCGCTTCAGGCTCGAACTCGGGCAGGAGAACGGTCGTCGCACCGGCCAGCCAGTGGGGGTACAGCCAGGCGTCGGTGGTCACCATGTGGTACCACGGCGTCGCGACGATGGCGACGTCGGTCTGGTCGATCCCGTGTTCCATCACACCCTGGTAGGCGCCGAGCCACATCGCCTCGCCGTCGAACGCCACGGCCTTCGGCCGGCTCGTCGTCCCGCTCGTGAAGAAGACGTTGGTGTCGCCGTCGGGATCGTCGGGGAGGTCGGCACCGGGTTCGCCACGGACGGCCGCGGCAGTCTCGACGGTCGGGTGGTCGACCGACGCCTCGCCGGCGTGGATCCCGAGGTCGAACGACCCACGATCGAGCATCGTCACCGCCGTGTCGGCGTTCGCGTCGTCGAAGACCAGGCCCCGGGCCCCGACCGTCTCGGCCAACTCCACAAGCGCCGACGGCGTGCCCCGAAAGGGTAACTGGACGTTCGGCGTGCCGCGGCGGTGACTCGCCACCATCGATTCGACAGCAATCGGACTGTTCCGGGCGAGGACCGCAATCGGGGCGTCTCCGAGCCGGTCCGTCAGCGTCGACGCAAGCTGTGTCGCCCGCTGGTCGAACTTGTCGTACGTGAATCTGTCTCCGTCGGCTGTCACCACGGCCGGATCCCCACCGTGCACCCGGACAGTGCGATCGAACGCGTCGACGAACTTCATGGTCTCCCGAACGTGTGGGCCAACGCCGCGCGCCCGGCATAACGATACCGGTGAGCGGGATGCGGTGAGTATGGGCGCTCACACGCCCCAGAAAAACCAGATGCCGACCGTCGTGACGACGGCGAAGACGGCCTGGAGCGGACCACCGGCCCGGATGAAGTCCGTGAATCGATACCCACCAGGACCGTAGACGAAAAGATTCGTCTGGTAGCCGACCGGCGTCATGAACGCCGTCGATGCAGCAAACGTGGTAGCGAGGATAAACGAAAACGGGTCGGCGCCGATGGCGACGGCGGCTTCGACGGCCACGGGCACCATGAGGACGATGCTGGCGTTGTTGCTGATGACGTTCGTCAGCAGGGCCGTCAGCAGGTACAGCAGCCCGAGGGCAACAATCGGCGGTAGCGACGGCGCCGCGGCAATCAGCCCCTCGGCGATCAGTGCCGCTCCACCGGTCTGCTCCAGCGCGACCCCCAGCGGGATCACGCCTGCAAGCAGGATGATGACGTCCCACTGGACGGCGTCGTAGAGCTCGTGTGCCTTCAGACAGCCCGTGACGGCCATGCCGAGGGCGCCACCCAGGGCGGCCGTCACGATGTGGATCGGTGTGGCGGCCGCGAGCAGCACGACGGCCGCCACGATGCCCACCGCGATCCCAGTCTTGCTCTCGCGGTAGTCCGGTCGTTCGACCGCCTGGGCCACGATGAAGTCCGGATTGTTGTTGAGGCGATCCAAGCTCTGGGCCGGGCCCTGGATGAGGAGCGTGTCACCGACGCGGAGCCGGACCCGGTCCATCCGCTCGCGGAACAGTTCGTGGCCGCGCCGAATTGCGAGGACGCTCGCGTCGTAGCGCTGCCGGAAGTTCGCCGACTCGAGTGACTCCCCGACGAGGTACGAGCCCGGCGCGACGATCACCTCGACGAGGTTGTGCTCTTCCTCGGCGGTCTCGAGCTCCGCGTCGGCCACCTCGACCGGGAGCATGTCGAGGCCCTCGACGTCGAGTAATTCGACCAGCGTCTCGCGATCGGTCCGGAGGGCGAAAATGTCGCCCGGACGGACCTCGCGGTCGGCGAAGGGCTCGAGGAATGTCCGGTCGCCCCGGATGAGCTGCAGGACGTCGACGTCGACCTCCGAACCCGCCAGTGCCCGCCCGATGGGCTCCCCCACCAGCGGGGAGTCTTCCCGGACCACGACCTCGGTGAGGTAGTCCACCATCTCGAACTCGTCGGTGAGATCGGTGTCGGGCTTGATCCGCGCGGGCACCAGCCGGCGGCCGACGGTCATGAGGTAGATCGTCCCGACCACCGTGACGACGATCCCGAGCTGGGTGAACTCGAACATCGAGAAGGGGCGGCCGATGAGATCAGCAGAGAGCTGGCTCGCGAGGATGTTCGTCGACGTCCCGATCAGCGTGAGCATGCCCCCGAACATCGACGCGTACGAGAGGGGGATCAGGAGTTTCGACGGCGACGTTCGGCTCTCGTGGGCCAGATCCGTCACCATCGGCAGCAGGATGGCGACGGCAGCGGTGTTGTTGACGAACCCCGAGATGGGACCGACGAGGCCGATCGTCGCGCCGAGCTGTCGGGTTTCGTCGTCCCGCGTGAACCGTTGGACCAAGGTGCCCAAGCGCTGGATGACGCCGGTGCGACGGACACCTTCCGAGAGAATGAACATTGCGAGGACGGTGATGGTCGCGGTGCTCGAAAAGCCCGAGAGGCCGCGTCGGATCGCGTCGGCCGCATCCTCGGCAGCCGCATCTCGAAGGACGACAATCGGCTCTGCGAGGAGGCCGGCATCGGCGAACGTCTGGGTGACCGGTTCGACGAGCAGGAGCGCCACCATTATCCCGATGGCTGCGACGTCGACGCGGACGATTTCGGACGCAAAGAGGTACAGTGCCACCCCCACGAGCAGGAAGACGAACGCCATCCCCGGCGTGACGGGTGGCAGCGACACACGAGTCCACACGCCCGGGCGGGAGAAAAATGGCCCGGCACACCGGGCTCGCCACCGACCCGTTCGAGTGGGCGTGCTGGGACCGCCCGCCGGTGGAGGTAGGATTACCCGCTCCGATCGTCGCTGAGTGCCATCCGACCGATCAACTCTGGCGGCGACTCGCCGTTTCGGACGCCAGCCAGGAGTGCGAATGCCTCGTCCGGCGAAAGGAAGTGCCGCGTGACCACACGCCCGAGCGGCGTCGGCTGCAGTCCGTTGATGAATTCGTACTCCAACAGCTTGCCGAGGGCGTGTTTGGTTGGGAGGTCTCCGACCATGCGCTCGTTGAGCTGTGCGGCCCCCGATCCGGCGACAGTGACGTTGGCGAGTGTCTCCGCGACGGCTGCCGCCTCGTCGTAGCGCGTCGTCACCGGTTCCATCTCCCCCTTGAGGAGCGTGAAGGCGACTTCGTCTTCGGTGCGATCCTGACCGTGGTGGTAGGTGCCGTCGGGCTCGACGAGCAGGTACACGGTCCCGCGGTCGTGGTAGTCCGGCCGCCCGGCCCGGCCGAGCATCTGTTCGAACTCCTGGACCGACAGCCACTCGATGCCCATGGCCAGCGAGTCGAAGATCACCTGCGAGGCCGGAAAGTCAACCCCGGCGGCAAGCGCTGCCGTCGTGACGACCGCGGCCAGCTCCTGGTCGGCGAACTGCGCCTCGACCTGCGATCGTCTGGCGTTGTCCAGCCCGGCGTGATACGGCGCAGACTGGTATTCGAGTTGGCGGGACAGCTCGTGACACCGGCGGCGGGAATTGGTAAAGACGATCGTCTGGCCGCGGTAGCCCTTGCTCGAGGTGGTGTCGAAGGCCCGCCTGACGAGTGTGTCGGCCACCCGCGCTTTCTCGCGCCCGTCCACGAAGGTGACGTGGCGCTCGATGGGGACCGGCCGTTCCTCGAATGCGACGAGCCGCCCGCCGAGCGCCTCTGCGAGGGCATCCGGATTCCCGACGGTCGCCGAGAGATACAGCCACTGGGTGTCGCCGGTGCCCAACTGCTGGCAGTAGTGTTTCAGGCGGGCGATCAACCCGTCGAGCCGGTGACCGCGCTCGCCCTCGCCGAGCGTGTGGATCTCGTCGATCACGACAGTCCCGACATCGCCGAGGTCACGCCCGACGCGGAGCGCGTGATCGATGCCCTCGTAGGTCCCAACGATGACGTCGGCGCCGGGATCGAACCGCCGGTGGTCGCCGGCAATCCGGCTCGCCCCCACCCGCAGCGTCACGTCGACCATGTCGCCGTAGCGGTCCTGAAACTCGCCGTACTTCTGGTTGGCGAGGGCGACCAGCGGCACGAGAAACAGCAGTTTGCCGCCACTCCGAAGCGCCCGGTCGACGCCGGCGAGTTCGCCAATAAGGGTCTTCCCGGTCGCGGTGGCGCTGACGATCAGCTGATCTGCCCCGTCCAAGGCCCCGTGCTCGACCGCCAGGCTCTGGACCGGGAGAAGCGTCTCGAACCGGTCGGCCACGTTCTGCGCCAGGGCAGGATGGAGATCAAGCTCGGTGACGGCCACCGGATCGACGGCGTCCACGGTCGCGTCCATCTCGTCGAACTTGGTGAGGTCGGGATCGAGCTCACCCTGCAGGATGTTCGTGATGCGTTCGAGGTCACGCACGTCGAGGAGGAGGTCGACGAGCCGGTCCCTGGCACTCGCCCCGAATCCGCCCCGGCGGGCGAGGTCCTGTTCGAGCTGCGCCACAGCGCAGTCACGACAGATGTCCTCCCCGTCGGTCGCGATCGCCGTCTCGTCAGTCAGCGGGGAGTACTGCGTCCGGCCAGCACAGCGTCGGCAGGTCCGGACAGCCGTGGCCTCGAGCTGGTAGGCCGACAGGAGTGACTGCAGTTCCTCCCTGGCTGCGGGGGGCGTCTGCTCGGAAATGTGGATCCGTGCCGCCCGGCGGGCGAGCTCCACGAACCGGTCGGGGCTGTATCGCTCCTCACTCGAGTCCTCGACGACGCGAAGACGCGCCGGACGCGGACCGGCATCAGTCGATTTGACCTCGAGTCGGCCGTGAAAGAGGCGGGTCCCGTCCCTGATCGCGGCCACGCGGTATTCGTCCCCGGTGCCGTGCAGGAACAGCGTCTCCAGGCCTGCAGCCTCCGACTGCACGCTGTCGGCTTGGCCGCCGGCCACCCTTACCCCTTCGCTTCGGGGTCACTCCACGACCTGGATCTCGTCGTCCCCGGTCGGAACGGCACAGAGAAACGCCCCGGGCTCGTCGCCCTCGTTGCGGTACCAGTGGACCGTCCCGGCCGGGATTAGCAGCGAATCGCCCGCACTGACGGTATACTCCTGGTTGTCGATCCCGACAACGTACTCGCCCTCGAGCACGTACTGCTCGTGTTCGACGTCGTTGGTGTGTTTCGGCACGTCGCCGCCCGGTGCCAGGGTAAACCGCCGAATCGCGAAAGTCGGTGCGCCGTCGGTCTCGCCGATCAGCACGCCCTTCTCGAGGCCGTCGGCCGCCGCAACCGGTTCGTACGCGACATCCTGGGCCCGCCGGATCACCGGTGCAGATTGCACGTCGCTCATGGTCGCGGTGTGGAGTGGAGCGCAGAAACCACTGTCGCCCGGCGTCGGTCAGCGTTCGGCCGGCGGGCGTTGGACCCGATCGGCGACCGGGTCGTCGAGTGACAGCCGCATCGCGATCGCCATCGGCTCCCGGGCCGTCACGTCGAACGCGACGTTCCGATACACGTCGATCGCCCGCCGATTGTCCCGCGTCACGGTCAGCCGGAGCGCACCGTGGTCCCGATCGCCGGCGGTGGCGACGACGTGTTTGAGGAGCTCGGTGCCGATGCCGCGGTGCTGGTAGTCGTCATCGACGAAGATCACGAACTCCGGATCCGGCGCCTGGGCAGGCGTGACCCCCCACGTGGCCGACGACGCGGTCCCCGTCGCAGGCGAGAAGATTCCAGCCGCCGTCGATCAATCCGTCGAGCCGCTCGTACATGTCCACCAGCGCGTCGAAATCGCCATCCTCGTACGGGCGGACGAGGGGCTGGACGCCAGGCGTATCGACGAAGCGAGGGCATCGCGGGGGACAGTGTGGCGTCCCGGTGCACGCCGAGTTGTCCCAGAACCCGCATCTGGAACCGGTATCTGCCGTTTCGGTCGGATCCATGCGTGCTCACCTGAACAGTCGACACGACCGGGCTACTCGTCGTGCATGATGGTCATCACGGGGAGGTCGACACCGAGGAGGACCGATTGCGTGATGCTCCCGAACACCACTTTGCCGACCGGCGATCGCTTTCGCCCTCCGATGACGAGGTAGCGGGCGTCACGGTCTGACGCCTCCTCGATGATCTGCGCCGTCGGGTCGCCGATTCGACCGCGAAAGGTGACGTTCGTCCAGTCGTCTAGCGTCGCCTCGACGACCTCACGCGCGACTGACGCGGCGTCGTTTTCGCCCTGTTGGCGGTTGTACGAGTGGTCGCCGCGGGGCGACGCGGCAGCCCCGCGATCCCCGTACGAAATCTCGGCTGCGAAGGCACTCGTCGCCGGAACGTCGGTTTCCTGATCGAGGATGTCCTGGTAGACGTCCCGCGGCATGACGTGGAGCACGACAAGCTCCTCGTCGAACCGCTGTGCGAGATCGTACGCGACCTCGACCGTCCGACTCGGCACCCGTTCGCCGTCCACTGCCGTGAGGATACTCATGCGTTGGTTCGTGTCTCCATATCGGTCACGACTGGTAAAAGGAACAGCCCGAATTCTCGGTTCCCGGAAAGACGGGTGCGAGGATGCCCATCGTCGCTCCGGCCGCTGCCGCCCCCGAAGTACCCGTGCTTAAGAGTTCGGCCGACGTACCGCGGCTCATGCGCCGGTTCCGCATTGGGAGCGCCTTCGGCATCCCGATTCAGCTCGATCTCACCTTCCTGCTCGTGCTGCCACTGTTCGCCTGGGTGATCGGCGTGCAGGTCGAGCAGTGGAGTGGGATCGTCAACGATCTCTGGGGGTCCGGCCTCGACGGCGCCGCCCTGGCCACCGGCCCGCTGCCCTGGATCCTCGGGATCGTCGCCGCCGTGGGCCTGTTCGCTGGCGTCGTCCTCCACGAACTCGGCCACTCGCTCGTCGCCACGCGCTTCGGGTTCCCGATCGACTCGATCACGCTCTGGTTATTCGGCGGCATCGCCCAACTGAGCGAGATGCCCGAGGACTGGCGACAGGAACTCTACATCGCCATCGCCGGGCCGATCGTCAGTATCGTCCTTGGCGTCATCGCTTTCGGCGCGTTTCTGGCGGTGCCGGTCACGGATACGCTCGCGCTCGATGCTGTCCAGTTCGTCCTCAGCTACCTCGCGATCGTGAACGTCGCCCTGGCCGCCTTCAACCTCCTTCCCGGCTTCCCGATGGACGGCGGCCGCGTCCTCCGGGCGTTGCTCGCCCGGTCGCGTCCCTACGCCCGTGCGACCCAAATCGCCGCGGAAGTAGGCAAAGCCTTCGCCATCCTGCTGGGGCTGTTCGGCCTGCTCGCGGCATTCAACCCGTTTCTGATCGCACTGGCGTTTTTCATCTACATCGGCGCCGCCGGCGAGGCCCAGCAGACCATCATGCGGGCGGCGTTCGAGGGGGTCGTCGTGGGCGACATCATGACGCCGTCCGACCGGGTCGAGACCGTCCCCGAGGACATGAGCGTCGCAGAACTGATCGACGTGATGTTCCACGAACGCCACACGGGCTACCCCGTTGAACGGAACGACGAGATCGTCGGCCTCGTCACGCTCGAGGACGCCCGCGCCGTTCGGGATGTCGAACGCGATGCCTTCACGGTCCGTGACATCATGACCACCGACGTCCGCTCGATCGAACCCGACACCGACGTGATGTCCGCACTCTCCGAACTCGAGGGGCACGACATCGGCCGGTTACTCATCCACGACGCGGACGGCGAGTTCGTCGGCTTGCTGACGCGGACGGACATCATGACGGCGCTGTCGATCATCAAATCGAGTGGCCGATACGGCGCCGTCGGTGAACGCAAGAGCGAGGTCATTCGGCCCGAGGCGTGAATCACTGTCTAACAAATTGGACCCGGTGACGTGATTGAAGCGATCCCGCCAATCCCCGACCAAATTCGTCGGGATTGCATCGCGGAGTTGGGTCCGAGTAATTCGACCGATTTCGGCCCGACGATGGCAGCTGGGACAGAGGGAAACGACGTTGTCAAGCGTGTGTGCATCCCCGACAAGCCGATTTGTTCACGACAAGTACGGATACGTCACTGGGTGCCTGAGAAACACAATTCCCGGGGAATTGGATGCAAGTCCGGGCGCGGGAGTCGAACCCGCCTCTTGGGCGCCACAGGCCCAAAGGATGCCACTACCCCAGCCCGGACACGCGGCATCGGTCCGTATTCCATCGCTGGAGAAATACGTTACGGCTCGCCCAGGTGTCCCCACTCCAGCGGGCTCTTTTTCACGCTCGCAGCCGTTTCGACCGTCGTGGCCATCACCGACCGAATCCAGGTGCGCAACCACCGGGCGGTCGCCTCCCAGCTCGATCGGTCCATCCCGCGGGGGGCGTTCGCCGGTGCCACGCTGGACATTCTCTTTGCCGGTGACGGCCTGGCCGACCTCGACGACGCCACTCGCGAGCGTGCCGAGGCCTTTGCGGCGGACTTTCTCAACTGCGACTGCGAGGGCAATCCGCACTGCGGGTGTCCCGAGGAAAAGTTCGTCGCGTACCTCCTCGAACTCCGGGCCGACGGGTTCGATCCGGGTGACATCGTCGACGTGATGGGCGACGAGTACAACCTCACCGCCTATCCAGGCGACGTCCGCTCGTTCCTCGACGACGCCATCCGAACGCTGGAGGCGGCCGAGGCGCTCGCCGACGTCGACGGGCGTGACGACGTGGCAGAACAAGTCCGGACCTACCGCGACGCGCTACTCGGGTGAGGGCCAGTCGTCGCGAGGTGGCGGCGTGATTCAGCGGTTCTCTTCGAAGCTACTGCCGATCCGGTAGGGCTCCTCGTCATCGTCGTCCAGGTCCTCGAGCTGGACAACGTCTTCGCTGTCGGCCTCGTCGACCCGCTGGCGCAACTCGGTGACGTATCGCTTGTGCTCTTCGAGCTGTTCGCGGAGGTGGTCGGCTTCGAGTTCGAGGCGCTCGTGTTCCCGGATGAAGCTCTTCGGGACTTCGACCTTCGGCGGGAAACTGGCCTCGGACGCGTCGGCCTCGGCCACCTCGTGCTCGGGCACGACGTCGACCTGGCCGTCGTGGGCGACCATCATGTCCACGTAGTCGCGGAACACCGCCGACAGCGAGATGTCGCGCTCCTCCGCGATGTCGCGCAGCGTCTCGAACTTCTCCTGGCTCACGCGAAAGGAGATCGTCTTGTTCTTGTTCCCCATCGGTGGGCACGCTAGGCCAGCGCGCCACTTCAAGGTTCGTCAGACACGTGTCGAACGCGATACGGAGCGAGCGAGTCGGTCGAGAGCGCAAGGCGGCCCGACAATCCACCCAGGGCGTCAGTCCGCCGGCGCCTCGGGCTCGTCCTCGGCCGCGTCGGCTTCGAGGGTCTCGATTGCTTCCACGACCGCCCGCCGGTAGTTCTCGACGGGCAGGTCGTACTCCTCGTGGGCCATCGCGACGTACTCGTGGTCGATCGCGTCGACGCCGTCCGCCGT
>CAYLJD010000078.1:0-10629 GCA_964383875.1 uncultured Halobacteriales archaeon | reverse complement strand
AGAGCGACGGACTCTTAATCCGTCGGTCGGGGGTTCAAATCCCTCCCGGCCCGTTCCGGTATCTCCAGCTTTACCAGCGTTCGCGGTTCAATTCTTCCGACTGGACAAGATCGGTCGCGCAAGCATCAGCCGGTCCGACTGCGACGCTACTTTCGCTCCACAAACTCCCTCTGGGTCGGATGCGACTGATTGGCTTTGGATCGATCCCCGTCGTAGTCAGCCGTTGGACGTGATTGAGAGAATGGCCGCGATTGCAATCGTAGGAGGACATCAGTCAGGCGACCACTGACACGCATTGCCCGTCGTCAACTCGTTCTCATCGATGAATGCCGAGAGACAGGCATAGTTGCAGAAGTACGTCGGTGAGCCACAGTCATGGGCGCAGTCGCGAACGCAAATCGGCTCGTGATCGAAGATCCGAGACCCGCAGTACGCACACATTTCGTCCTCACCTGGAGTCGAAACGGTCGTCGACATACCGGGAGAGAGGGCGGCACTGCACGAAACAGTTCCGGTGACCAGTATCCAGAGAAGTTCAGACGTCCAGCGAGAGAGGCGGCCGTCGCGCTCTACAGCGATCGCTGGGATTGGACGCGATGCGCCGTTCGTCACGGCGGCACCGAACACGACTGGACGTCTCTCACTAGCCACTGATCGTACCCAACGAGTGAACGATAACGGTTAATTGGGGACCGAGACAGTCGTTCACATGGTCGAACCGATTACGGGTGTCCTGGGTATCGAATTGACGAGCGCACTCATTGGGGGTTTGGGCGGGGTCACGACGTACGGATTTCTGAACTGGAACCAACGACGGATCAGCCGGGATCGGTTTCGCCGCTCTCTCCTCTTCGAGATACAACACATCGGCGACACACTGGAGCAGATCGGACAGGCACTCGGTGACACCGACGACCCGTCGACTGTGGGGGATGTAGACGAGCTCCAGGCGATCGTGGCGACTGATCTCCTGGATGCGGAGTTCCAGTCGATCGGCAAACTCACCACCAGGGAGATCGAACAGGTCTACCAATTCTACGAGGCCACGAACGTGGTGAGACAAAAAATCGCCGGTGAGATCGTTCGTGATGACAGCGAAACATTACACAGGCACGTCGACACAGCGCTCCAGAAACGAGATGCCGCTCTGGCGAGTATCAACCGGAGTCGACTGTCCCAGTTGACCGAGCGGTACAAAGATATCGAGGCGAGCCGGTGAATCGTCCCACTCGTTCGTTCGGACCATGGCCTGCTCGCGGCGCACCAACTGCGGCGGGTCCGTACCTCCGAACGTAGTGCGATGCATCCGGGAAAGCGAGTGATCGCCACTGTCTCGGCGGCGATCGGATTCCTCATTCAGTACGCCCCGCCGTTTCGGTGGACGCTCGGTCCGCGGTCACGGTGGTGGGAGGGGCTTCGGCGGTGGCTTTCGCGACACCTCGGATCGGTCTTCGACGACCGTGTCGGCCCTCGCCCGATCACAGCCCACGAATACGCCGGGTCGCTCCAGATGTCACTCGCGGAAGCCGAACAACTTCTCGGGAACCGGGGGTTTCGCCGAAATCCCTTCGCACGGCTCAAAACCCGAAACGAGGAGGCGGAAGTCGGTTCGTGGGTGTTTCGCTCGTCACCGCTCTCGAGACGACAGCTCCACCTGATGCTGTTCACGGGCGACGAGTCGGGTGTAGACGTGTATGCGCACACGGAACATTCGAGTGTCAACCCGCTGGTCGCAGCCGACCACGTGACAGGGTCCGCACAGAATATCGCAGCCGGTGTCGATCAGGCACGCGATCGGCTCCCGCTCGAACAGACGAGAGCAACGCCGGAGCCGCCGGACGGTCCGTGGTCGGTGGTTGCTCGGACGGACGAGTAGCCTGTGCGGATCCGGTCCGTGGTCGGGTATGGAGGTCACCGCGGCTCAGTGATGTGACAGATACCGTCCGTCCGGAATCACCCCTGCAGCGTGGCTCGGACTTCCGCTGGGGTCGCGAGCTCGCCTCCAGCAGCTTCGATGGTCTCCCTGGCGTGCGCAACCCACTCGCGATTGCTCCGCTCGGACCCGAGCGGTGCGTCCTCGAGTCCAACACGGACGTGTCCGCCGCGTTCGACCGCGTCGGGAATCAGCGGCGTCACGTCCACACCGAGCCCTGAGACCATCCACGGCACGTCGCCAGCCTCCCGCGCCAGCAATTCGAGATAGCTGTCGAGCGCGTATCGCGCTGGAGGATAGCCGAACGTGTACTCCTCGGTGAACATGAACCGATACACTGGCGGCGCAGTGTCCGGGTACCGATCCGCCAATGCAGCACCCAACCGAACGAATCCCGGCTCGTAGATCGCGTATGCCGGCGTGGAGTCGTGCCGGGCCGCCACATCGAGCCCCGCTCGGACGTGTGACTCCGGGTTCCGGTAACACAGGCCCGGCTCGTCCTGTGTCACCTGGTCGTACCGACTGAGGTTCACGCTCCCCGGGTCGACGGCCCCCATTTCGAGTAACCCGCGCTCGCCGAGGGCGTCCTGGTGTGCGTACCGGTCGTCGCCCGTTCCGTCCTCCGGTCCGAGGGGAATGGTCGGATAGACGATGGCGTCTGTCTGCGCCTGGATGCCCTCGATGATGCGTGCGTACCGATCGGCGTCGTCGTCCTGTTCGCCCGTCTCCGGATCGAACGCGTGGACGTGCACAATGGCCGCTCCGGCTTCGACGCACGCGACGCCTTCCTCGATGCATTCGTCAGCCGTGATCGGGACGCCTGGCTGGGCGTCACGACCCCAGGGACCGTTCACCGCCACTTCGAGCCACGTCGACATGGGGGCACGTCTCGCGGTGGGACCGAGAAAGCTTCGGCACTCGGGAGTGGCCAGTCACTCGTCAATCGACCTGGTTCGACGGGCTGGAGGCCAGTTCAGTGTCGTAAATCGGTGGGAGCGGCGCCCGTGTCATCGAGTGCGATCCGCAGCCGGACTCCCGTTCAGTCGAGAGGACGGGCCGACGTCACTGGTCGAGCACGCGCTCGAGGTCTCTGCCGAACCAGGACGCGTACGTCTGGCTCGCACCCTGCAATTCCTCCCGAGCGTGCTGGATGGCCTGCATGTGCGGTTCGATGTTGTCGTGCTGTCGGTCGTGGTCGGCGATGACGTCGGCCATCTGGCAGGCGGTTTCCTCGACTGCGTCCGGCGCCACGACCCGGTTCACCAGGCCGATGTCGGCTGCCGCCTCGGCATCGAGTGGTGCCTCGTCACCGAGCAGCATGAGTTCCGTCGCCTTCGGCCAACCGACCTGGCTGACGAGCCGGGCGACGATCGTGTGACCGGCCAGCCCGAAGGCGACCTCCGGCCACCACAACGAGAGGTCCGTTCCCCCGACCCGGATGTCACAGCAGTTGAGGATGATCGTCCCGCCGCCTGGGGCGGGTCCACGGGCGCCGACGACGACGGGGAGCTCGCTCCAGTACAGCCAGTCGGTCACGCCCTGGAGCAGTTCGAACATGTATTGGCGGGCGTCAGCGTCGTCTCCGCGGAGAATATCGAGGTCGAGCCCGGCGCAAAACGCCGGCCCATCGGCCGTTAACACCACCGCGGACACGTCGGCCTCGTCGATTTCGAGCAACACCGAGAGCAAGTCCTCGCCGAGCGCGGGCGAGAACGCGTTCCGGCGGTCCGGGTCGGTCAACCGCACTTCCGCGATGCCGTCAGCGATCTCAAGCGTCGCATTGCCGTTCGGCGCCGTGGTCGATGTCATACCTGTGGCTGTTTATGTGACGTCCTCATAAACGGCCGGCCCAGGTCCACGTCGGGGTCGACATCGGGTCAGGTTCCACGTCCGCAGGTGGGGGTCAACAGGCTTGAGGACCGACCACCACGTGTGTTCGATCCGTGGGCCAGCGATCGTGGCAGGGCGACCGATCCACTCTGGTGAGTGTCTCTGTTCACCCCCGTCCCGCTGTCGAATCAGTCGTCCGTGAGACTCTTGGCCATCTCGACGTGTGGAATTCCTGCCTCCTCGAAGACGTCGCTCGTGGGTTCGTAGCCGAGGTCGCAGTAGAACGTCCCGACGGCGGTCTGGGCGTGCAGGGTCATCTCGTCGGCACCCGCCTCACGTGCACCGTCCTCAACCGCTGCCATGAGCGCCTGCCCGATGCCCCGTCCGCGATGCGCGGCGAGGACGGCCACCCGTTCCGCTTTGGCCACCCCGTCGTCACCAACCCGGAGCCGAGCGGTCCCGACTGGCGGCGTACCGTCGTAGGCGACGAAGTGGCGTGAGGCCGCGTCCTGGTCGTCCATCTCGATCGACTCCGGGACGCCCTGTTCCTCGATGAAGACCGCCCGACGGATTGCGTGCGCGTCGTCGAGCGACGCCCCCTCGGACACGCGACGAATGTCGACGTCGTCGGTCATCGGTCTGTTCACTCTCGCAAACCACCATCAACCGGAGCAACGCCTTTGAGGCGCCCGGCCGTCACGTCCACCCGATGTCGGACTTCGAGACCTATACCTGCGAGCACTGTGGCGAGTCGTTCACGGCCCATCCCAGCGCCCGGGCGGCAGACACGGGATACTGCAGTCCAGCCTGTGAGTCCGCCGACCGGGGACTGGCGTGAGGCCACAGCCAATTACCCGCTATTCGGCGAGTAGTTCGGCGCCTCGTCGGTGATGACGACATCGTGTGGGTGGCTCTCCTGCTGACCGGCCGCGGAGACGCGGACGAACTCCGCGCGCTCCTTGAACTCGGGCAATGATTCGGCCCCCACGTACCCCATTCCCGACTGCATGCCGCCGACGAGCTGGGTGAGCTCTGATTCCAGTGTGCCCTTGTACGGGGTAGCGGCCTCGACACCTTCGGGGACGTAGTCCTCGTCGTCATCGTCGCGCAGGTAGCGGTCACCGCCGCCGGACTTCATCGCGCCGACTGACCCCATGCCGCGGTACTGCTTGTACTTCTTCCCGTTCATGGTGATGACGCGTCCCGGCGCCTCGTCGGTCCCGGCGAAGTACGACCCGAGCATCACCGCATCGGCCCCGGCGGCGATCGCCTTGATCGCGTCCCCGGAGTAGCGAATGCCCCCGTCGGCGATGACTGGCACGTCGTGGCCGGCAGCGACATCGGCGACCTGGGCCACCGCCGAGATCTGTGGCATGCCGGCGCCGGTGACCACGCGCGTCGTGCAGATCGATCCCGGGCCGATGCCAACTTTGAGCCCGTCCGCAAAGTCCACGAGGTCCTGGGCCGCCTCGCGAGTGCCGATATTGCCCACGACGACGTCCGCATCGACGGACCCGGAGATGTCTCGCGCACTCTCCACGACGTTCCGGTTGTGGGCGTGGGCACAGTCGATGAACAGCACGTCTGCGCCGGCCGCGTCGGCCGCCGTCGCGCGGTCGGACTCGAAGGGACCGACGGCTGTCCCGACCCGGAGGTGGCCGTCATCGTCCCTGGCCGCGCTGTCGAACTCGCGGCGCTGGAGGATGCCGGCCATCGTCACGAGGCCGACGAGGCGATCCGCGTCGTCGACGACCGGCACCCGCTCGATCTTGTGTTCGTACATCAGCTCGAGGGCGTCCCGGGCCGTGACGTCTTCGGGCGCCGTGATGACCTCGTCCGTCATCGCCTCCCGGACGGCGTCCCGGTCGCCGACCTCGAGGTACGGTCGGATGTCCGTCCCGGAGATGATCCCGAGCACCGTGCCGTCATCCGAGACGACGGGCGCACCCGACACGCCTTCCTGTTCCATCATCTCGTCGACTTCGCGGACCGTCTGGTCCGGACTGGCGGTGACGACGTCGCGGATGATGAGTTCGTCGGCCCGCTTGACGCGCTCGACGTGGACGACCGTCTCGTCGACGTCCATGTTCCGATGGAGGACGCCCAGGCCGCCGTGGCGGGCCATCGCGATCGCCATGCCGCTCTCCGTGACGGTGTCCATGGCCGCCGACAGGACGGGCACAGTGAGCGTGACGTGGCGCGAGACGCTGGTAGTGAGATCTGCCTCCTCGGGCTCGATGTGGCTTTCTTTCGGCCTGAGGAGCACGTCGTCGAACGTCAGGGCCTCCGGGACGTGGAGTTTCGTCGAAAAGGGCTCGGAATCGTTCGCCATGTAAACCGTCAGGGTGGCCGGTCCAAAAGGGTTGCGAGAATCGACAGTCGATGTGTATACGGGGTAAATCAGCAGACGGCCCCGTGAGGGCGCGAGGATTCGCATCGGCGTTCGGGTGTTTGCACATAGGCGCGGTCTCGGTTGCCCCGTGTCCATCGGGCCCGCGCCGCTTGTGGTCGCCTCTCACACAACGTTTAACCCCGCACCGCGGGTACTCTGAGGTATGCGCTCCGCCCGTCCCACCGGCGGTTGCAGTGTGTGCGCGACTAGCAGCGGCCTCGTTTGCGACACAACATTCGGTGGGCGGAAAGCGTTCGCGGAGCTCGGCACCGCCGACGCGCGGCAGGTTCGGTCGGACCGGCGGTTGCCTCACCACCCACTGGCCACGGGAGACGGCCGCCCGTAGCGTGGGATGAGTAGCTCTCGACATCCGATCGCGCTCTCAGCGGAGCGGCTGGTCGGCGACTCGACCCGTCTGCTTGCGCTGGTCATGGTTCTGCCCCTCGTCGACGGGATCTTTCCGGCGCTCGTGCTCGCCGGCGCCCTCGACGACCCGGTCGGCATCATCGAAGTTGGCGTGCTGATCTTCGGCGGCAGCGCGACCATCGCCGTAGTCCTCGTCGAACTGGATGGGTCAGTCCGAGAACGGAGTCTCGCCGTTGCCGCAGTGGGCGTCCCGCTCATCGTGCTTGCCGGCATCGAGACCGCCCTCGCGCCGACGATTGGGGGCCTCCTGAATCTCGCGATTTTCGAGCGATTCGCCGGACTCGTGATTCTCGCCGTGGCGGCCCATACCGCCAGCGCTCGCGTCGGCGAGTACATTCCCCGCCCGGCCGTTGTCGTCGGCCTCGGTCTCGTCGCCAGCATCGATCTTTCGGCAGTCGCGGTCGTTTTTGACGCCGACCCGGCGCTGATGGTTCGCGGCATGGCAGCCGCTGGGATCGGCGTCGCCGTCGCGCTGAGTGTGGCGCTGGCCAGTCCGTGGCTCCACCGCGTTGTCGCGATTGACCGGTTCCGCTTCGGGAGTGCCGTTGCCCTCGGTGTGCTTGGGCTGTCCATTATCGGAGTGATTCCCAGTTCGGCTCCGTTGCCCCTCGCTGTGTTGGCCGTCTCGGCCCTGTTCGCCTTCGATCCCGATGGCGTCGGCGCGTCCAGTTCGCCGTCGCAGCCAGCCCCTGGTGGCCGCCCGGCCGCGTTCGCCGACGGCGGTGGAGCCGATGAGGACCGTCAGGACGAATCCCCATCGTCCGACGCCGACGCATCAGTCGAGCGGGCGCCCTGGCAGTGAGCGCGGGTCGGGGGAACAAGCTTAGGTCGACGGCTCCCACACCTCGGACCGATGAGCGATAACCGGGTTGTCCAGGGACGGATGGTCACACCACGTCGCCTGGCGGCACTGATCGAGGGGACAGACGTGTTAGACGCCGAGGCCATCGAGGATACGGACCGCGAGTGTCCGGACTGTGGGGGGAGTGTGCTCGAGGTTGGCTACATGCCGTCGCCGACCGCTTTCGTGACCGGCTGGAAGTGCCAGGAGTGCGAGTGGGCCGACACGGACCGCGAGTAACCGAAATTCCTTTAGGCGGAATCGTCGAAGGCGAGGCTGCGGGCTCGTGGCCTAGTCCGGGAAGGCGGCTGACTCCAGAGGCACTGCGCCCGAGACGACACTCCAGGTTGATATACTGAGCGGCCGGCTGATCACCGTCCGCGATGATGACCCTCTGGAGTACTGAGGCGCGACCGGAGATATCAGCCGACCGGGGGTTCAAATCCCTCCGAGCCCATATTGCGCGTTGTTTTTTGTCGGCAGTCGTGAATTGGTGAGATTAATATGTGAATGACGGGCCACACTCGTCAGACATGACCCAGCAACACGCTTGGGAAGAAGTACTTACGGATGCTCGGCGGACGCTGCAGGCGCATTTGGACACTATCGACCAGTTGAACGGTCATGCCTCCCAAACTCTCCGACTTAATGCAATCATTGTTTCACTCGTGATTGCAGGGTTATACCAAACGTCCCCACCTTCAATGATCGTTGGTATTGTCGGGATTGGGGTGACATGTCTTGGATTCAGTTCGTTATACGCTTTCAGAGTACTTCACACTCAACCGGTATACGGGGGCGTCCCCCCATCGATATACCAGGACGTAGATCAACAGGATGTTGACGCTGACCAATACTACAGTCACATCGGCGGAGTGATCTATCCCACGGCTATCCGGCATGCGAGGACCCAATCGAACGATTACTCCGATGCATTAAATACGGTATACACATTCACAGGAATAGGCATCATCATTCTCGGAATTGGAGGGGTTTCAATGTGGTTCAGCAGCGCGGGATTGCCGGAGATTTTAAACAAAAGCAGTACGGTGTTTCTCCCATGACTCGGAATTCGGAGAACGAGGAAGAGGTGGATTGGTCCACTGATCTACCCGAACCCATATCGAAGGGGCTCTCATCTGGGGAGGATTCGGACGAATAACCGTTGAAGGGACTCATCGCTTGGTGGGTACCCGTTCGCCCGTATATCTTCCTCTGACTCAGTTCCCACACTGACAGTCACTCCGCATCATCACGGTCGTATTCCACTCCTTCGAGTGAGACGGATTCTTCCGACACCATCTGATTCGACACATAATGTGGGTGGCATTCCCGAGTCGTGTCCCATATCGTCGTCTCTCATTACTCTTTTCCCGGCCCAACGTGACGTAGTCTACCGTGCTCAAAATCGTCGCTCTCGTCGAGAAGCGAGCTGACCTCACGTGGGACGAATTTGTCGAATACTGGGACGAGGAACACGTCAAAGTCGTCTCCAAATCCGACACGCTCCAGAAGTACACCATCGCCCCCGCTATCAAGCCCGAGAACGCCCCATACGACGGCATCGCGGAGCTGTACTTCGAATCCACCGCGGACATCGAGGCGGGCTTCCCCGACGACCTCAGTGACGAAATCGCTGAAGACGAGGCCGAATTCGTCGCGAACATCGACTCGTTCGTCGCCGCTGAGCAGACCCAACTCGACCGGCGCTGACGGCGCGCGCACCGGAGCCTTCTTTATCCAGAGCCCGCCGACCACGACGTACATTGCCCATCGAATTCGACCGCGACGTGCAGTCGGCGTCGTACGACAATCCCTTCGAGGATTTCGAGGAGACGACTGTGGAGACCGAGGTGCGACGCGATCCCTTGACGGGCCAACAGTCCCGCATCGTTTCACGTGCGTTCGTTCCGCCCAGTGACGAGCCCGACATCGAGGCGGCTGTCTCGGACCCCGAGGCCTGTTTCTTCTGTCCGGATCTCATCGATGACTTCACCCCGACGTACCCGGACTGGGTCGGCCAGGACCGCGGCTCACACGGCGAGGCGACCTCGTTCCCGAACCTCTATCCCTACGCGTCCCACTCGAATGTCGTCGCGCTTACCCAGAACCACTTCGTCCCGCTCGACGAGCTCGGGGCGGAGCGGATCGAACACGGCGTGACTGCTGCTGTGGAGTTCGTCGAGACGGTGTTCGACCACGATACGTCGGCCCGCTTCGGGTCCGTCAACATGAATTTTCTCCCATCCGCTGGCGCCTCCATGGTCCACCCCCACCTGCAGACGCTCGTCGACGACCGGGGGACCGACGCCCAGGCGCGCCGGATTCGGGCAGCCCGCGAGTACTACGACGCCACCGACACAACATACTGGGCTGACCTCGTCGCTGCGGAACGGGGTGGCGAGCGCTGGATCGGCGCGACTGGCCCCGTCGACTGGCTCGCCGCATTCGCCCCCACCCACCATCGCCACGTTCTCGGCGTCCTCGACCGAAATCGACTTGATTCCGAGGACGAGGATGGGATCGCCGGTCTGGCGACGGGACTCGAACACGTCCTCGAGTACTACGGCGAATCCGGGCTCAACGCGTTCAATTTCGCGTTGCACCTCGTCGACGACTACGCGGTTCCGCCCGTGATCGACGTCTGCAACCGGGCCGTCTTCGGGAGCCACTACTGGAGCGACGCGACGTTCTTCACGACACTCCACGACGAGGCTGTCGTCGACGTGGCGCCGGAGACGTACGCCGCAGAGCTCCGTGAGTGGTTCTGAGTCGATGGCGAGATCGATTCTCCCGTTCGGCACGACGGTACGCGTCCCGTCACGGTCCTTGTGGACTCGCTGGCCGTGGGCTGCGTCAGCGATGCGACAGGCTCCCACCGCCGTCGACCTCGAGGACCGTGCCGGTCACGTATCTGGCGTCATCGCTGAGCAGGTACGCGACGGCGTCGGCCTGGTCTTCGGGTTCAGCCCACCGGCCGATGGGAATGCCCTGCCGCGTCTGCTCGCGGCCCTCCTCGGTCGATCCGGACTTGACGAGTTCCGTCAGTGTCGCGCCCGGGCACACGGCGTTGACACGGATGTCCAGATCGGCGAGGTCGTGGGCGGCGTGCTTGGTCAACCCGATGACACCCCACTTCGACGCGGTGTAGTTGGCGGCCCCGTGGTAGCTGATGTTCCGGCCGGCCATCGAGGAGATGTTGACGAT
>CAYLJD010000077.1:0-10653 GCA_964383875.1 uncultured Halobacteriales archaeon | reverse complement strand
CGGCCGGTCTTGCCCACGTTGTCGATGTCCTGCATCCGGATGCAGGGCTGGGAGACGACGAGGGGGTTCGCCGGTGGCGGCGACTGCCCCGATGTCACGTGGGGCTGGAAGTCGTAGATCGACGCTTGTGTCAACAGGACGTCGTCGCGCCAGCGGTTGGCCGCGACGGGGTAGGGGTCGATGCGGTCGTGGCCGCGTTCCTCGAAGAACGACAGGAACGTTTCCCGGGTCTCCTCGAGTGAGAGGGACTCCGCAAAGCCCGGATCGTCGATAAAACTGTAGGCGTCACACGGCGGCTCGCCGCAGGTCTCTCGCCCCGCGTCGATGGTCCAGAATCCCACCCCACACTCCGTACACTCCCGACGCTCGAAGCCCGCAGATGCGAAGTACGCCAGTTCGTACTCCTCCGCGAGGTCGCTCATTGGGGCACACTGGCCGAGCGGAGCGTAAAACAGTTCCGAAGGTTCGTGCTTCCGAAAACCGCCGGACAAAGCGGCGATACGCTGCCCCCTCAGGCGATCAGATCCCGGGTGGGACTGACCTCATTCACTCGGTTGCGTCGAGGGCGAGCGACGCCAGCAACGCTTCGAGTTGAATTCGCTCGTTGGCGCCCTCGGTGATCCGGTAGTCGGCTTCACCGATGCGGTCGAGCACCCGGACGGCCCGCTCGTCCTCGAGACCGAAGTCCCAGACCGAGCGGTGGAGTTGATCGAGGATGTCGCCGCCGGCGATTCCTTCCTCCGTGAGAAGCGACTCGAGTGTCGACCGTGACGCTGTGAAGTCTCCCTCGAGCGCCAGCGTGACCATCTCCTCGATGTCCTCCGGCCGGGCGGTGCTCGTGATCTCGAAGACGGCCGCTTCGTCGACGGTTCCACCGGTGACGGCGGCCGCCTGGAGGCCGTTGATGGCCTTGCGCATGTCGCCGCCCGCGGCGTAGGTCAGCGCCTCGATCCCATCGTCGGTCAGTTCGATGCCCTCGGCGTCGGCGATGGTCCGTATCTGTGCCGCGATGGCCTCGTCACCGAGCGGCGAGAACCGGAAGACGGCACACCGCGACTGGATCGGGTCGATGATCTGACTGGAGTAGTTACACGAGAGGATGAACCGGACGTTGTTCGAGAACTGCTCCATCGTCCGCCGGAGTGCTGACTGCGCGTCGCGCGTGAGCGCGTCGGCCTCGTCCAGAAAGATGATCCGGTAGGTCGCGCCGCCGAATGACGTGCGCGCGAAGCTCTTGATTCGGTCGCGCACCACGTCGATGCCGCGCTCGTCGGAGGCGTTCAGCTCGAGGAAGTGATCCGTCCAGTCATCGCCGTAGAGTTCGTGGGCGACCGCGACTGCGCAACTCGTCTTGCCGGTCCCGGCCTGGCCGGCAAAGAGCATGTGCGGGAGGTCGTCGCGCTCGACGTAGCTCTGCAGACGCTCGACGATGGCGTCCTGGCCGCGCACGTCTGTGAGTCGGCGCGGGCGGTACTTCTCGATCCAGACCTCCTCCCGTCCCGCCTCGGCCCCCGCCGAATCGCTCATGCAGGGTGAGAGTCGTCTCCCGGGCATAAAGCCCCCGAGACGAACTTGGCGACAGCCTCAATGCCCGAGGGCGTCCACGCCCAGTATGGAGGTTACCGTGGACGTCGTCGGCGAGGGGACACGGCGGCTCGAGGTCGCGCCGGAGGACACCGTCGCGGCGCTCGTCGAGCCGCTTTCGGTGAGTATCCACGAGGTGGCGGTCCTCGTCGACGGCCGGCCCGTCCCGGCGGACGAACCAATTGGGCCGGACCTGGATTGCGTCCGCGTCGTCCGCCTCGTGGCGGGCGGGTAACGGCCGTGACCGACAGCGATCGAGCGGCCGACGTTCGCGTCCGTCCAGCCATCGCCACGGAGCGGCCCGCCGTCGCGAACGTGCTTGACGGTGCGGCACTCGCGGTCGACCACACGCGACTCGCGGAGATCATCGATCGGGGCGACGTGCTCGTCGCCGTGGCGGGTACCGGAGAGACGACCGACCGGATCGTGGGCGCGCTCGTTCTCGAGGGACGGGACATTACGGCGGTCGCCGTGCGGCGTCGGCGACGTGACCAGGGCATCGGAACCGCACTCGTCGAGGGAGCCGCCAGCCGCCGAGCGACGCTCCTGGCCGAATTCGAGACCGACGTCCGTCCATTCTGGGAGTCGGTTGGCTTCGACGTCACCGCACTCCCAGCATCGACCCGCTGCCGGGGCGTTAGATGAGTCCCGAGACCAGATCGCGCCCCGCTGCCAGCAACGCCGCCACGCGGGCGTCGCTGCCGGCTTCCGCGTAGATCCGGAGCTTCGGTTCGGTTCCCGAGGGTCGAACGAGTACCCAGGTACCGTCCTCGAGGACGATCTTGAACCCGTCAACTGTGGAGACGTCAGCGACCGCGACACCCGCCACCGTCTCGGGGAGATCCCCGGCCAGGGCGTCGATGACTGGGGCCTTCCGCTCGTCCGGACAGTCGAGGCTGCTCGAGTCCTGGTGGATCGCCCCGTGACGGTCGATGAGCCCGTCGATCCGGGCGTCGAACGCGTGCTCGCACTCGGCCGCTGCCGCGAAGAGCGCGAAACACACGCCGTCCTTGTTCCGAAGGTGGGCCGTCAGACCGAAGCCCCCACTCTCCTCGCCACCCACCATCGCGTCGTGGGTGGCCATCGCCTGCGCGACCCACTTGAAGCCGACGGCCGTCTCGTGGACGGCAACGTCGTGGGCTTCGGCAACGCGATCGACGAGGCTGCTCGTCGAGACGGTCCTGACGACGTCGCCGGACCGACTGCGCAGGAGCCACGCGTAGATGGCGGCGAAGAAGTGGTTGGCGTCCAGCAAGCCCCGCTCGGGGGTCACCACCCCAATCCGATCGGCGTCGCCGTCGTTGACGAGGCCCAGATCGGCGTCGCCGGTCGTGACTCGTTCGATCACCCCGTGCACTCGGTCCGCCGTCGGCTCCGGCGCGACACCGCCGAATGCTGGATCGCGGTCACACCGGAGTCGCTGGACCGACGCGCCGGCCTCGGTGAGGAGTCTGTCGGTGACGCCGCGCCCGCTGCCGTGCATGGCGTCGTAGGCAATCGTGAGCCCGTCGAGTGTGCCGTCGTGTCGCGACGCGACCGCCTCCAGGTACGGTCCGATCAGGTCTCGTTCGTCAACTGACCCGCCACCGGTCGCATCGGTTGCCGGCGGGGCGAGTCGGGTCTCGATAGCGTCGGTCACCGCCGGGAGAGCGGGCGCCCCGTCCCCGGGGAGGTACTTCACGCCGTTGTACTCGGGCGGATTGTGCGAGGCGGTGACGACCAGTCCGCCGGCGTACGCGCCAGTGGCGACTGTCCACGCGAGGACGGGCGTGGGTACGTCACGGTCCGGGAGCGTGACGTCCCGGCCGTTCCCGGCGAGCACGTCCGCCAGTGCCTCGGCGAAGCCCTGTGAAGTCTCTCGTGCGTCGTAGCCGACGGCAACCGGGCCCCCGATCCGCTCGTCCTCGAGGTACGACGCCACCGCCTGGCCGACCATCCGGACGCGTGCCTCGGTGAAGGTCTCGAGTGTCGCCCGCCAACCGTCGGTCCCGAACGCGATCGCATCGGCCGCCGACTCGTCCATAGACTGGTGTCCACGCCTGGACCCAAAAAGGGCCCCGACAGCACGCGAGACCGGTGCCAGTGCCGGCCACTCACACCAGATTCTGGGCGTTCACACTCACGCGGACGACGGCCATTCCCCTCACCCGCGTCCGTCGTCGGCGATCAGGGCCTCCTTCGCGTCGCGACCGAGGGCCTTGATCTCTGCCTCCCGGGTCATCGCCGCCGACCGCGTCTCGAAGCCTTCGACGTGTGCGAGTTCGACGGGCGTCCGCCCCCGCGTGTAGGTCGCCCCGTCGCCGGCCGCGTGCTCCGCGACGCGGCGCTCGACATCCGTCGTGTATCCAGTATAGAGCGTGTTGTCCGCACACCGGAGCACGTAGACGAAATGCGACGCCTCACCGGTCATCGAGAGTCAGTCGTCGGTCCGGGCGTCGTCGATTCGTCGGGCGATCAGGCCGGCCTGCGCGCCCGCAGTGAAACCGGCGTCGATGTTGACGACCGACAGGGCCGTACACGACTGGAGCATGCCGGCGAGCGCCGCTTCGCCCTCCCCGCCGTGGCCGTAGCCCGTACTCACCGGGAGCCCGACGACCGGCACGTCCACGAGCCCCGCCACGACCGTCGGGAGCGCGCCTTCCCGGCCGGCGACCACGATCAGCACGTCGTGCTCGCGGAGGGCCTCGAGCCGATCGGTGAGTCGGGCCAGCGACGCGATGCCGACGTCGCTGACGCGATCGACATCGGCGCCCATCTCCCGCGCGATGACTGCCGCTTCGCCCGCGGCGGCAGCGTCGGACGTTCCCGCCGTCACGACGCCCACACTGGCCGCGAGCTGTGGCCGCTCGAAGTCGGGGCCGTGAGCCACGAGGACGCGCGCTCGTTCGTGGAGTCGGATGCTCGCCTCGGGATGGGCCTGATCGAGTCGACCCCGGACGGCGCCGCGTTGCTCGGTCGCCAGCCGGGTGACGATCGCCCGTCCCGAGGCCTCGAGGCTCGTCACCGCCAGGTCCGCGACTTCGGCCGGGGTCTTGCCGGCAGCGAGGATGGCTTCCGGCACGCCACTGCGGGCGGTGCGCGCCGCGTCGTACCGCCCGGCGTCGCCGGTCGCGTAGCCGCGGAGTTCCGCCTCGGCGGCCGCCGGGCTGAGGTCCCCGGCCGCCACAGCCTCGAGGATCTCCCGCATGGGGTGGCGATGGGCATCCGGCTACCTCTGTGTGTCGATCTCCGCTGGACCCTGAGACCCCCGTGAAATCCGGCGAGAGCACGTGGAAACGGGAAAGCTTTTAAGCTCCCCTCTGGATATCCTCCCTTGTATGGCAGACCTGATCGTGAAAGCGGCCGTCAAAGAAGCGCTTGATGACATGAACGTCGCCTCGGACTTCTACGATGCCCTCGACGACGAAGTATCGGACCTCCTCGACGACGCAGCCCGCCGCGCAGAGTCAAACGACCGCAAGACCGTCCAGCCGCGCGACCTGTAGCCGTCGCGGCCCCTTCTTCCCACCTCCAGCCGTGAGGGCGTCCCTCGCCGATCCCGGCGTCAGGGCCGCCGTTCACGGACGCCGTCGGGCGTCCCGACGATGACGTCGTCCGCCATCGCCACGAACAATCCGTGAGCGAGAGCGCCGGGGAGCGCGTCGAGCGACGCGGCGAGGTCCCCTGGGGTGTCGATGGACCCGAAGTCACAGTCCAGGACGAGATTTCCGTTGTCGGTCACGACCGGGCCGTCTTTGGCGGTCGCCTGGCGGAGCACCGGATCGCCACCGAGGTCGGCGACGCTCGCCTCCACCGTGGGAACCGCATCCGGAAGTACCTCCACGGGGACGGGCACGTCGAGGGCGTCGGCGAGTTTCCGCTCGTCGACCACGACGATGAACCGGTCGGCGGCCGCGTCGACGAGCTTCTCGCGGGCGTGGGCGGCCCCACCCCCTTTCACGAGATCCCCATCGGCGACCTGGTCGGCGCCGTCGATGGCGACGTCCGGCGTCGCGTCGGCCAGGGAGGTCCGGGGGATCCCAACCTCGCGGGCCAGCGCTCGGGATTGGTAGGACGTCGGAATGCCTGTCACGTCGAGGCCAGCGTCGACGCGGCGGCCGATCGCCCGAATCGCGGCCGCGGACGTACTCCCCGTGCCGAGCCCGACGACGTCGCCATCCTCGACGGCCTCGGCGGCGCGCTCCCCGGCCCGCCGTTTGGCCGCCTCGACCCCCGCGTCGTCCATGTGCGGCTCGTGCTCGCCGGCACGCAAAAGCCTTCCTAGGGGGGCCGACGGTGGACACAGCGGCGACATACCAATAGGGCGTCCCGACGAACGACGGGACATGTTCGGGACGAGCGGGATTCGCGGACCGGTGGGCGAGACGGTGACGGCCGAGCTGGCGCTGTTGCTCGGCCGGGCGCTCGGTGTCGACGCGGCGACAGTTGTGGTGGGCCGTGATCCGCGCGATACTGGCGACCCCCTCGTCGACGCACTGACGGCGGGCCTCCGCGAGTCCGGGACCGACGTCATCGACCTCGGCGTGGCCGCCACGCCGACGATCGCCCGAGCCGTCGGGTGGGAGGGGGCCGATGCAGGCGTCGCCGTGACGGCCTCCCACAATCCGCCGGCGGACAACGGCTTCAAACTCTGGCAGCCAACCGGCCAGGCATTCGACGCGAATCAGCGACAGGTGATCGCCGACCGGGTCCACGAGAAGGTCGCCGAGTTCGCGTCGTGGGACGCACAGGGTGACCGTCGCACGGCGAATTCGACTGCTCGCCATCGCGAGGCCGTCGTGGACGCCGTCGACCCCGCACAGGACCTCGACGTCGTCGTGGACGTGGGCAACGGCGCCGGCGGCGTTACGGTGGACGCCCTCACCGCCCTTGGGTGTCGCGTCGAGACGCTCAACGCCCAACCCGACGGCGCCTTTCCGGGCCGGCCGAGCGAGCCGACAGCGGCCAACTGTCGCTCGCTCACTGCGCTCGTGGGGGAGACTGACGCCGACCTGGGGATCGCCCACGACGGTGACGCAGACCGGATGCGGGCGGTCGCCGACGACGGCACATTTCTCTCCGGCGACGTCCTCCTCGCGATCTTCGCTCTCGACACAGCCGCGGCGGGCGACCGCGTGGCCGTCCCTGTCGACACGAGCCTCGCCGTCGAAGACGCCCTGGCTGACGCTGGCATCGAGACGACCCGCACGCCCGTCGGCGACGTTCACGTGGCAGCCGCCGCCAGTGAGCCCGACGTGGTCTTCGGCGGCGAGCCCAGCGGGGCCTGGATCTGGCCCGACGAGACCCTGTGTCCCGACGGCACGCTGGCCGCTGGTACGCTCGTGGCACTGGCCGCCGACCGCCCGCTCGCCGAACGGGCGGCCGCGATCGATACGTACCCGATCCAGCGGGACGCCGTGGACGTCGCCGACAAGGCGGCGGTGATGGATCGGGTTCGGGCCCGCGTCCACGAGCGCTACGACCACGTCTCGACGCTCGACGGTGTCCGGGTTGACCTTGGGGACGCGTGGTTTCTCCTCCGGGCCTCCGGAACGGAGCCACTCGTGCGCGTGACGGCTGAGGCGCGGACGCCCGAGCGGGCCGAGACGGTCATCGAGACCGCCCGCGAATTACTCGCAGATGCGTGCTGACGAGTCCCGTCGACCGGCGGGACACCTCGACGGCGGGCGACCTGGAGAAAAGGAGACGGTTCACTCCCGGGCCGGGGAGTTAGCCACGGCGGGTCGACCGGGCCTTGCGCACGTCTGCACCGTCACGAATCTTGTCCTCGCAGCGGGGACACACTCGCGGCTTGTCCACCCCATTCGGCGTGAATACACGAGCGTAGTCAGCTGTCACGAATGCGCCACAGTTCTGGCATTCCGGCATACAGGTTCAGGTGTATACCCCACCGGTCTTAATGGTTGGTGATTGGTACGCAGCGACACGGTTCGGCCAACTGTTGGCGGCCGTGTGCGCACCGCTGACGAGTGCCACCTGTCGGGGCCGCCGCCGTCAGAATTCGGCTGTGACCGAACCGTCCTCGGCGAGTGTCACGACCCCCGCGACGCCCTCGCGAATCGTCTCGATCGTCTCGTCGTCGACGCCACGTGTCACGTGAAACAAGCCGACCGCATCGTGGGTTTCGAGGAGCGCCAGGAGCTCCTCGATGGCATCGGCGACGCGTGACCCGTCGGCGTAGTAGATCAGTTCGGACACCGAATCGAGCGTGAGCCGACGGGGCCCGTCGTGGCGCTCGAGAAATCCCGCCACGTGCTCGACCACACCGGCCAGGTCGTCCGGGGCGGTGAGGTAGGTCACTCCCTCACGCTGGCGGCGGGTGTAGCCACGTTCGACGGAGATGGTGTCGAGAATCTCCGTCCGGTCCGGGTCGATGCCGTAGTGTTCGAGTTTCTGCCGGACCTCGCGGGCCGATGAGTGCGTGGAGACGATCAGGGCCTGGTCCTCGTTCGACGCGAGAAACTGCGTGTCGAGGCTGTCAGTCGCGGCGGTGCTCGGGTGGACGAGGAGGACCCCGCTCCCGCCGGGGACGGTCTCCGGGGCCCCCTCGATACCGAGCACGTACTCCATGTGCCCGCAACGGCGAGGAGCACCCTTAAGCGTGCGGGCTCGCCGAGGGACGACCCCCATCGGAATGGTTTTGCAACTCGCCGGCGAGGCGAGCATGTGTCCGTCTTGCGCCGCCGTTACGTGCTCGCCGGCGTCCTCGCTGCCGTCGCCGCCGTCTCGATGGTCCTCCTCAGAAACGTGCTTGCGACGGTCTTTTTCGCCATCACCGTGGCGTACGTCATGTACCCGTTGCGGGAGTGGTTCTACCGGCGGGGCCTTGGCGGTCGGGTCGCCGCCGGCCTCTGTACGCTCCTGGCATTTCTGGCCGGGCTCGCCGTCGTCACGCCGCTGGCCGTCGTCCTCTACCTCCGCCGGGGCGACCTCTTCGCGTACCTCCGCCAGCTGCCGACCGAGATCCCGATCGAGATCGGCGGCTTCGCGTTCGAGATCGACGTCCAGTCCTTGCTCATCACCGCCCGGAATATCCTGGCCGACGTCGCCGTCGACGTCGCCAGTGCCACGCCCGTCCTGGCGCTCAAAGCGTTCCTGTTCACGCTTCTCGTCTACGGCCTCCTCGTGCGGCCACAGCAACTCCGGAGCGCCCTGCTTCGGCCGGTCCCACCCGGCTACGAGGCCGTCGTTCTCGCCTTCCACCGGCGGACCCGATCGACCCTCTACGCCCTGTACGTCCTCCAGGCCGCGACGGCCTTCGGCACCTTCGTCGTGGGCTACGTCGCGTTCTGGGCCCTCGGCTACGACGCGGCCTTCGTCCTCGCCGCGCTCTCGGGCATCCTCCAGTTCATCCCGATCATCGGGCCGAGCGTCCTTGTGCTGGCGGTCGCCGGGATCGAAGTGATCGCTGGCGACATCACGGCGGCGATACTCGTCACGGTCTTCGGCCTCGTCTTCGTGGGCTTCCTGCCCGACGCTGTCATTCGCCCGCGTCTGGCCCGTCTCACGACCGGCATGCCGGCTAGCCTCTACTTCGTCGGCTTCACCGGGGGCGTCCTCTCGGTCGGTGTTGTCGGCGTCATCGCGGGCCCGCTCGTCGTCGCCTACCTCGCCGAATCCGTCGAACTCCTCTCTGCCGAACGCCACTCGGTCCAGCAGCAACTGGAGTGACGCGCCGTCATCCCTCGCCGGTCTCGATCGGTCGGCCGGCCGCCTCCCACTCGGTGAGGCTCCCCTCGTAGAACGCGAGGTTCGGATAGCCGAGGTGTCTGAGGACGACGTACGTGTGGCTGATCCGCCGGGCGGTGTTGCAGTACAGGAGGATGCGCCGGTCAGGCGTGATGCCGTGCGCGTCGAGAATGCCCTCGAGTTCGTCCCGTGGCAGCACCCCTCGCGTCTCGTCGTCGACGAGCGCTCGCCAGTCGAGCCGGACCGACCGCGGAATGTGCCCCTCGGCGTACTCCCAGTCCTCGCGAGTGTCGACGATCACCGTCTCGGGCTCGTCCATCGCCGCCGCGACAGCGTCGAGATCCACCAACGGCGAGTCCGCTGGCTCGCGGATTTCGTACCTCGCCTCGGGCGGTGACGGCTCGTCGGTGGTTGTCTCTCGCTCGCGTTGCCAGGCACTGAAGTCCCCGTCGAGGAGGAACAGGCGATCGCGCGGGTGCCCGTACAGTTCCGCGGTGACGAGCAGGCGCGCGGCGAAGACGCCGTGGTGGTCGTCGTAGGCGACGATGTCGTCGTCCCGCGTGACGCCAGCCCGGCCCATGTGGTCGGCAAAGACGTCGGCGCCCGGGAGCATGCCCGTCCCGGCGTCCGATTCGGCGCCGTGTTCGTCGGCTCGGACGGCGTCAAATGGCACGTTGACCGCACCGGGCAGGTGGCCGATCCCTTCGAACTCCCAGGGGTCCCGGACGTCGATGATCCGGACCCGCTCCCGGTGATCGGCGAGCCAGTCGGCCGATACCACGTCCATTGACGGGCCGTTTGCGCGGGGCCGGTTTCAACCTGACTGGATTGCCCGGTCCGAGATATAGGCAAATATAACCGGATGTTTCCCGGACTGTCGGCGTCCGGCGCCAGCGGCGCGGACGCGGTGAGCTTTCACGCTGTCAGCCCTTCGTAAAACCTCACCAGTTTCCGGCAATATACTCCTTGAAGGGCGAGGAGTGGACGTTCATGCCGTGAGACACACGGTTTTAAGGGTAGTTATCCTACAGGTAGGTTGCACTATGAGTGACTACGCGAAGGACGTACTCGTCTCGGCGGACTGGGCGGAAGACCACCTGGACGAGTTCCAGAGTGACGACCCCGACTACCGACTCGTGGAGGTCGACGTGGACACGGAGCTCTACGAGGAGAGCCACGCGCCGGGCGCGATCGGCTTCAACTGGGAGACGCAGCTCCAGGACCAGACGAACCGCGACATCCTCACGAAGGCGGACTTCGAGGACCTGCTCGGCAGCCACGGCATCAGCGAGGACTCGACGGTGGTCCTCTACGGGGACAATTCGAACTGGTTTGCCGCCTACACCTACTGGCAGTTCAAGTACTACGGCCACGACGACG
>CAYLJD010000076.1:0-11400 GCA_964383875.1 uncultured Halobacteriales archaeon | reverse complement strand
AGTAGGCGAGTGCCCGATGAACGTCTCCAAGACTGAGGTCGGGGTACAGTTGCGTGATTTCGTCAGGATCGTAGCCGCTGTGCTCGTACGCCGAGGCGATATCCTGCACGCGAATACCGGTCCCCTCGATCGTCGGCGCACCGTCACTGTGGTCAGGATCCTGGACGATTGCCATGCCTCCAGTAGAGGTTGTGCGAACTTGAATCACGTGGTCTGATGGGTCGAGTTAGCCGTATCGGTCGATACGCGGGTGTAGCTATCGGTCAATCCACTCAGAGCTGTCCTGCAAGAAACGTGGGCGCACCTGCATGCCTCGCCCAAACAATTCAACTCATAGCGGACGCAATGCGCAGCATTCAGGCGAGGTAGTGTACAGTAGCTACGTTATCCGTAGGTGACACATATATTCGTCCAACTTGAAAATCGCGTAAATGCACCGATTTTCGCACTGAAATCCTGTACTGTGCGCGATTATGGAAGGTTCGTTCCAGCGTTGATGTCGGTCAGTGACCCCTCGTCGAGTGCCTGTCGCCACAAGAGGTGCACTGCTCGGGCAACGAGGTCCACCGAGGGTTCCCCGAGACACGATTCTGAGACCTTGTCGTCCGCGCTTGACGCGTCCGGCGGTGGATGGAAATGCCGGTGGTCGGGTGGTGCTGAGAAGTCATGGGGGTGGATATCCCACCGGAGGTTGCGCTCGGATGAATCCGAATAGTGGATGTTGTAGTCGTCTACCGTAGTCCATCGAACCGTGAATGTGGTTGTGTCTACCTCCTCGACGCCGTACGGGATGGTGAGCCGGAGTTCTCGGGGATTGAGCCGGTCATCAATTGCGCCCGAAGCCATCGGTTCGATGGTGGTGAACGCCTCTCGGAATGCGTCGAGCTTCGTCACGTCGATGGCGCCTCGAAGCGCGTGTGATTCAATGTCCCCACTATCGAACCGCATCAGACTGCATCCGCCGCTCCAGTGGCGTCATCGACAGCGCTGAGCGCGAGGGCTACCTCGGCGAACGCGAGGTTTCGGCGCGTCGTTCGCCACTCCAGGAGCGTCTCTGCGTCGATATCAGCGTGGGCTCGGACGGCGTCATCCGGCGAGTTTGCGCCGAATCGGTCGCCGTACTCTCGAAGCTCCTCACGCATCTCCAGAACGCGCGTCGAGAGCGTCTCGGTGTCCATCTCGTCGAGAATACGTCGGGCCTGTTCGAGGGCGAGCGAGTCCTTGGCCCGCCGATACAGCGTGCCCGTCGAGTCTGGTGATGCGGTTTCTGCGACGTAGCCGTGTTCGGCTAGCGAGCGAAGGTGCTTGCGGGCGGTCTGCTCCGACGTCAGGGCCTTCTCAGCGACAGTCGCCGCGCTCATGGGCTCGTACGCCGTGCGCATCTCCGATTGAACGCGGTCGAACGGGGTGGTCTCTCGTTTCCAGTCCTCTTTGGCGCGCTCGTTCACGTCCTCGAACGCCGGGGCAGGGTCTGGCATTGAGTAAACCGACGGGGAGTGAGTATATCACTCTTCGGGATGATATACTTACCTGACAGGGCTGTCCGGTTCGAGAGCGTCTTCGATATCTAACACGCTCCCTCGATACGGCTCGTGGCCGTGATTGACTACAGACTTGATCAGAATCGGGACAGTCGATATCTGCGCGCCCTATATTTAGTCCACAGTAGTCATGTTACCCGGGTGGTGAGATCGAAGTCTGGCGGTAACTACGCCCACAGTGCTCTCGCTCCTCGCCTTCGACGAGGGTGAGAAAATCGTCGTCGAATGTCAGCAGAAGCCAGTCGCTCGCCACCGCGTATCGCAATTACATCGTGTCAGAATCACCGAGGGTACCTTATTCTCTCTCCGTGTACATCGTCCATCCACGGCGACGGAGCCCATCAGCGACAGGAATCCAGATACTCTCGTCGCAGTACACCGGCCTCGTCATGCCGACGCTGGCTCGGACGAATGAGACCGGAAGTCATCGATATGATCGTAGTAGTAGGCGAGTGCCCGATGAACGTCTCCAAGACTGAGGTCGGGGTACAGTTGCGTAATTTCGTCCGGATCGTAGCCACTGTGCTCGTACGCCGAGGCGATATCCTGCACGCGGATACCGGTCCCCTCGATCGTCGGCGCACCGTCACTGTGGTCAGGATCCTGTACGATTGCCACGCCACCAGTAGAGTTTGTGCGACCTTGAATCACGTGGTCTGATGGGTCGAGTTAGCGGTATGGGTCGATACGCGGGTGTAACCATCGGTCAATCCACTCAGAGCTATCCTGTAAGAAACGTGGGCGCACCTGCATGCCTCGCCCAAACAATTCAACTCATAGCGGACGCAATGCGCAGCATTCAGCGGAAGTAACGATCATAGGCGGTCATATATCACCCATTGAGCCACTCGTACCACTCGTCAAGATCGACGAGACGATTTTCAACGCCATCTGTCCCGTGCTGATGGAGGACTTCGTCCACGGTTCGGGCAAGCCTTTCCGGATCAGTGTCAGGCAATCTCTGTTCATGGTACAGAAGGATCCCAGCGTGGTGGTATTCGTGGTGCAGCGGCTCGAAATCTTTCGCGTTGTTCGTCAGGAGGACAGTATTAGATTCACCACACTATTCGATCAGGTCGGCATCACTCGTCCGTTCACCGAACCGGTCTTTCGCCTGTTCAACCCCGTGTCCGCGCTCGCGGAGAACGCGTTCGAAAACTCGGCCGAGATGTTCATCAAGCAAAATCTGCGCGGCTGTCACTGGACGGTCTCTTCGGGTTTGAGTGACGACTCTCGAAGCCGCTCGAATGCAGTTTCGTTCTCCGCTTCCAGTTCGCGCATCTGGTCGATGTGTTCGTAGTAGTAGGAGAGAGAACCGTAGACGGTTGCAAGGGGCACATCGAGTTGATCAGCGACGTGAGCGGGAGATCGTCCGCTGTCGATCACCCGTGCGGCCACGTGGCGAACGCCGATACGCGTTCCGTCGATTCGTGGCTCGCCACCCAGCACATCTTCATCACGGGTGATGCTCATACCGTCTAATCGGCACTCTCGTCGGTTATATATTTCTGGCAGCCAGTTCTACCATAGCTGTTCACTACGCACCTCTACCGAGCCGCTAACTCACATCTACCCGACCGGGAGGAATGGTCTCGTCCCGCTGAAACGGGACGACGATCCGAGCGACAGCGTGGTCACGATTACGCTTGCTGGGAACGGTTCAGCCGTTCGATCGGCCCGAGCGGTCGAAGGGGCGTTCGTTCTTTTCATTGGGCGGGCACACGTTCTCAGAGGTAGAGTCTGCTGACTGCGTTCTTACGTCTGGAGGGCATTCGATTAGACAGCAGATGACATCTGACCGGTATCACGCATCGGACCGAGGCGGCTCCCAAGCCGCGATTCTGGAAGCGGTGCTGGCGACGAGCCTGGACGGCGTGCTCGTCATCGACGAGGAGCGGGACTACCTCCTGTGGAACGACCGGTTCGTGGAGCTGTGGGGCGTGCCGGAAGACTATCTCGAGGAGCACTCAGAGGAGACTGCCCTGGACTGGGCGATGGACCAACTGGAGAACCCGGACGAGTTCATCGAGGAGGTCGAGTATCTCTACGACCACCCTGACGAGGAGAGCCGCGACCGGATCGAACTGAAGGATGGCCGGTGTTTCGACCGCTACTCCGCGCCGGTTCGGGGAGACGACGGGGCCTACATCGGCCGGGTGTGGTTCTTCCGTGACATCACCCGGACTATGGAGTATCAGCGGGACCTCGAGGAAACCAAGGAGAAGTTGGAGGCGCTCAACCGCGTCGTCAGACACGACATCCGCAACGACATGAGTATCATCCTCGGCTGGGCGGAGCTGCTTGAGGACCACGTCGACGACGCGGGCAAAGAGTACCTCGACAAGATCCTTCGAAGCGGCAACAATATCGTCGAGTTGACGACGATCGCCCGGGACTACATCGAGACTCTGACCGGTGAGGAAGGATCACAGGTCAGACCAATACCGCTACGGTCGATTCTCCAGACTGAAGTTCACCTCAGACAGGAGTCCTTCCCGGACGCGCAAATCTTCATCGAGGGCGAGGTGCCCGAGGTTGACGTGGTTGCAAACGGTATGCTCGGCTCCGTGTTCAGAAACCTCCTCAACAATGCCGTCCAACACAACGATGAGCCCGATCCGGTCGTCGAAGTCTCGTGTACGGACACCGGCGATGCCGTAGTCGTCAGCGTGGCGGACAACGGCCCGGGGATACCGGACGACGAAAAGGAGTCGATCTTCGGCAAGGACGAACACGGCCTCGATAGCCCGGGGACGGGGATCGGGCTCCACCTCGTGGAAACACTCGTCACCGACTACGACGGTGATGTGTGGGTCGAAGATAACGAGCCAGGTGGCAGTATCTTCAAGGTGCGGCTTCAGAAAGCCCGTCACTGAGCGATGCGGTGTTTCGGGGGACCAGGATACCGGTCGCTGTCACATCTGGATGGATATGCACAACACGAAATCGGTCGTGGGATACCGATATTGCAGTCTCATCGGTTATCGTCGAACCATTCGCAAAAGGCATCGAAATCCGATGCACCGGCATCGTCGGCGATATCGTGGAGCGTACCTAGGCTCATCGAGTCATGGAGCGGCACAGAAACCACCCGCGCCTCCGTTTGCTTGTGTGCGTCTGGTGGATCCCATCGCAGGATCAGATGATCGCCTGTTGTACGGACATGCTGAAATCCACCGGCGTTTACAAGAACCCTTCCTCACCAGAAAAATCCCGCGTGACCTTCGCTACTGCAAAACATCTAGGAGCTCATCACCCTGAGATCGCGCGATTTCAGGATCTACATCGAGATCACGAATCTCCTTGTCTGTCGGGCGCTGGCCTCCATCGCCTCGAATTGCCTCGATTACCGCGTCCAGATTCTGGAGTGCTGCTTCTCGACTCGCCCCCTCTGCTGCCACACTAATCTCGAGATCGCGGGCAGTCCACTCACCATCTGGATTTTTGGATAAGCGGATCTCCCTGTCGGGTACGTCACCATCACCCGAGCCGGCCCGAGCCATAGACCAGTTCAATTCATATGCGATAAGACGCTTCGGGGAAATTTCCCCATGGAAGGTCTCGGCGGTCGGATTGTGCCGAAGTGGGTCCCTCCACATATGGATATTCGTTGAGGGAGCGACCGGATACATTGCCTTCATATACGTAATCGGTGGGGGACCGCTGGATATCTCTGCGTGTGAACCCCAGATCTCCGCCATTTAGAAGGCACCACCAACAGATGGCAAACCAACCAAACATGCCGCAGACCGCACCGTTTTGGCAGCCCAAACAGAACCCGATTCATGACCGACACCGAGGTGATGGAGCTAACTTCGGAGGCGGAGTGGCGAGAGGCGTTTCCCGTGCTCGGGCAACTCCGAGACGATCTGACCGAGGAAACGTACCTCGAATACCTACGCGAGATGCAGGACGAGGGATACCGATTGTTCGCGCTCTACAAGACCGAAGAGATCGTCTCTCTCGCCGGCGTGGCGATCCGGACGAACTTCTACAATGGTCGGCATCTCTTCGTCTACGACCTCGTGACTCGGGTGGACAGCCAGTCGATGGGGTACGGTACACAGCTCATGGACTACGTGGCCGACTGGGCCCGCGATCGGGAGTGTGAGAGCATTACGCTCGAATCCGGCCTCTGGCGAGACGACGCGCACCGCTTCTACGAGGACCGTCTGGGGATGGACCGGTATTGCTACACGTTCAAAAAGGAACTCTCCGGATAGGGACTCGATTTCGGGGCCATCCTGTTACTCAGCCCGGCGTACCCCCGTCAATCGAGCCGCAGGATCTCCCGCGCTTCGCCCGTACTCGCGACCGGCCGACCGAGTTCCTCGGCGATTCGGGCGGCCCGTTCGACGAGTTGGGCGTTGCTCTCGGCCGGCTCGCCCGCCCGGTAGTAGGCGTTGTCCTCGAGACCGACTCGGACGTGGCCGCCGAGCAGCACGCTCGTGGTCGTCAGCGGCAGCTGGTGACGCCCGAAGCCGATGACGTTGAACTCGGCGTCGTCGGGCAGATCGTGGAGCATGCTGATCAGGTTGCGGGGATGGGGAATCGTCGTGGTGCCGCCGCCGAAGATGAGGTTGACGTACGGCGGATTCTCGAGGTCGTCCCAGATCCGCAGTGACTCGTTGAGGTGGCCGGTGTTGAACACCTCGAGCTCTGGCTTGATGCCCCGCTCGAGCATCCGATCGTGGAGTCGATCGACCAGCGCTCGCGTATTCTCGCTGGTGATCTTCTGATAGCGGTTCATGGGCCCCATGTCGAGCGACGCCATCTCCGGTGCGGGGTCGGTCTCGAGCGGCTGAGCGCGGACGTCGTCGCTCGCGCCCGTCCCGCCGGTGGAGTGCTGGATGATGACGTCGTCGGTGGCGTCGCGGACGGCGGCGTCGATCTCCTCGAACCGCTCGGTGGCGAACGCCCGCTCGCCGTTCGGTTTCCGGGCGTGCAGGTGGAGGATGCTCGCCCCGGCGGCTTCGGCCCCCGCAGCGGCGTCGGCGATCTCCGCGGGCGTCTCCGGGAGGGCTGGGACGGTCTCCTTGCCTTGGACGCCGCCCGTTAGCGCCGCCGTGATGATGACGGGCTTGCCGTCGAGGTAGTCCTGATACGTCATGACTCCTCGGCGTCGGCGACCGCCCGGTCGTAGAACTCGCAGTCCTCGGTCGGGTCGAGGCCGTACCGCTCGTTGCAGACGTCCGCCCGCATCGGCTGGACGAACTCGTCGACGACCGTACAGTACGCTCGTTCGGTGTCGAAGGCCTGGTCGCCCGCCTCGTCGCGGTACTCCAGGAATTCGCAGGGCATGGGGGCGACTCGCACGCGGGGCCCTTGCCTCTACCGGCGCTACAGGTCGGGGTCGTCGTCCAGGTTGACGACGATATTGCCCGGCGACCGCGCGGTGACGAACTCCACGGGCTCGGTGTCGCTCAGGTTTCGCTCGACGTGTGGCAGGTAGGGTGGCACGTACACGAAGTCGCCTTCCTCGAGGTCGACGTACTCGTCGTAGTCCTCGCCGTAGTAGATGCGCGTCTCGCCGCTCATGACGTAGCCAGCGGTCTCGGCCTCGCCGTGGTGGTGCGGCCCGGAGTCCATCCCCGGCGGGCCCGTCGGCCGACCCATCCACAGCGACTGTGCGCCGGTCGTATCACCGCTGACGCCGGCCAGCCGTGGCAACCCCTCGGTCTGAGCAGTGTCGTCACTCGTCTCGTCAGCTTTGACCGCGATGACCTCGTCGGGCGTCTCGTCAGCCATGCCGGCCACTGACACACGGCCGTATTGAGCGTGTCGGTGGGCCAGTCTCCCACGCCGGCCAAAGGGCTATCCGCGTCGGTCACCTCGGGGACGCATGATCGACGAAGGCGACCAGGCGCCGGCGTTCGAACTCCCGAGCACCACCGGTGGCGAGGTCTCCCTGGCGGCGATGCTCGACCGCGGCACGCTCGTCGTGCTGTTCAACCGCGGCGTCTGGTGTTCGTACTGTGCCGAACAGCTCCAGACGTTCAGCAACCTCGAGTACGACCTCTGGCGGAACCACGACACAAACGTCGTCGGGATCAGCGGCGATTCGGTCCCCGCGCACCGACAGATGCAGGACCGGTTCGACCTCTCGGTCCCGCTGCTCACGGACCGGTCGCTCGACGTGGCCGATGAGTGGGTCGGGATCGAGGAGACCGACGCCCACGGCGACATCCCCTACGCGGCCACGTTCGTCATCGACCCCGAGGGCGTCGTCAGATACGCCCACCACGCCGACAACGCCGCCGACCGGACGTACGCCAACTACGTCCGCCACTTCGTGGCCGGCGGGTTCGAGCAGCCCTACGCCTGATTCATAGGTAAGGTGAAGGGGGCGGGCCGCGACGCCCGGGGTAGCCCATGACGGAGACACTGAGCGGACAGCGAGCGGTCGTGACGGGTGCGGCGAAAGGGATCGGCGAGTCCATTGCTCGACGATACGGGGCTGAAGGCGCCTCGGTGGCGCTGCTCGACGTGGACGTCGACGGCATGGAGGGAGTCGCCGCAGACATGGGGGCGGAGACGGTGACGGTGGAGTGTGACGTCGCCGACACCGACTCGGTCGAGGCCGCCGTCGACGAAATCGTCGACACCCTCGGCGGCATCGATATCCTCGTCAACAACGCCGGCATCGTCCACCGCGAGCCCCTGACGGAGACGACTGACGACGAGATGGACCGCGTGATCGACATCAACCTCAAGGGCGTCCTCAAGGTGACGCGAGCGGCGACACCCGCGCTTCGGGACGCCGGTGGCTGCATCATCAACATGTCCTCCATCACCGCTAAGGAGGGCACGCTGAATCGGAGCGTATACTCGGCGACGAAGGGTGGCGTGTCGGCGCTGACGTTCCAGCAGAGCCTCGAACTCGCGCCCGAGGTCCGTGTCAACGCGATCGCCCCGGGGACGATCAAGACGCCACTCAGCGCGGAGGCACGGCAGGATCCCGACTACATGGAGCGGAAGCTATCGGTCGTCCCGCAGGACAGACTCGGTGAGCCCGAGGACATCGCGGGGGCTGCAGTCTATCTGGCATCGGCGGACGCCGACTACGTCAACGGACACGTCCTGGCAGTCGACGGCGCCCGGTATCACACATAAGGCTCCCGGGCACGCGGTCCGGGTATGGACGACTGGGAGGCCATCCGCGAGTTGAAGTACCGCTACTGTTTCGCCCTCGACAGCGGCGACACCGAGACGTTCCCGACGCTCTTCACCGATCCCGTGGATTTCTCGGTGATGTTCGGCGGCGAGGCGGTCCGCACGCCCACTGACCTCTGCGAGTGGTTGGACTGGCGCCAGGACCACGTCGTCGTCGACGACGAGGAACGGGCGATCCACGGGAACGTCCACCTCCCACAGGGCCACGTCATCGATATCGACGGTGATGTGGCGACCGCCGAGTGGTACTACCTGGTGCTGGTCCACTTCGCCGACGGCACGGTCGAACTCGGCCAGGGCCGGTACCGCGACCGGTACGAGCGATGCGATGGCGACTGGCTGATCGCGAAACTCGACGCGACCCGAGAGATAACGGTCCCGCTTGGGCAGCCAGGACGGGCCTGAGTCCGCACAGGTCGGCCCGAGATCTCCTCTAGGCCGGACTACGAAGTCCAGCCACCCACAACATTGATGTGCCTTGTTATCGAGTAGCACGATGTGCGGCGGGGGAGCCGCAGAACAGACATGGACGCTGATACGAACGGAACGGGGGACGGGGAGCAGTTGCAGCGATTGGCCAGGAAGATGGGCGTCGACGAGATCACGGTCGAGCAGTCGCCCGACCGGGGACGGTCGGTGCAGGACGATCGGGTGGAGAAGGTCTCGGAGTCAGTTCGGCGCTCGATGGCCGCAGACGGGCTGCACGAGGACTTGGCGAGTACGCCACCCGACGGCCTCGACTCCGTGGACACGACTCGGACGGGCTGAGTGGCCTCGCGACTTACCGGAAGTGCGGAATCACCTCGTCACCCAACCGCTCGATTTGTTCGATCTGTTCCTCGGTCGAGAACCGCCGGATCGGTGCCTCCTCCGTTCGCCGGAAGTCACCGACGATCATCGTCGCGCCGGCGTCGACGAATTCCTCGATGTCCTCGATGACGTCGTCGGCCGACCCCGCCATCAACGGCCCGATGCCGTCCGGGACGTCGCCGATCCAGATGGACTGCTTGATCGCGACGTCCGGCTCACCCCCGCGGTCGTAATCGGTCCAGGCATCCATCATCCGGCCGACGCCCGACTCGAACTCCGACACCGGGATCGACGTGGCCATCCACCCGTCGCCGTACTGGCCGATTCGGCGGAAGGTCGCGCCGGACTCGCCGCCGAGCCAGACCGGCGGCCCGCCGTCCTGGGCGGGCCTGGGATGGAACCCGGTGTTCGGGAACGAGGTGTGCGGGCCGTCGAACGCGAACTGGCCTTCGTGGCAGGCTCGGTCGAACACCTCGAGGAACTCGTCGGTCCGCGATCCGCGCTCTTCGAACGGCACACCCAGCGACTCGAACTCGGAGCGAAGCCACCCGACACCGAGGCCGAAGTCGAACCGGCCATCCGAGAGGGCATCCAGCGTGAATGCGAGCTTCGTGAGCAAGACGGGGTGGCGAAGCGGCGCGATGCAGATGTTCGTCCCCAGGCGGATGTCGTCGGTCACCGCGGCGAGATACGCGAGCGTCGAGAACACTTCGTAGGCGTTCTGGTCGGCCTCGAACGGTGAGGTTCCGCCCTCGATGTAGGGGTAGTCGTCGGGCACCTCCCCGGTGAAGACGACGTGCTCGCTGTGCCAGGCCGCGTCGAGGCCGTTGTCCTCCGCGGCCTTCGCGATGCGGACGGTATCCTCGTGAGTCTTGTCGCCGCCGAGGGGCAGCTTCACACCGAACCTGATGTCGTCCATGGCGCAGGGGTCGTGGCCGAGTGACTTAGTACGAGCCGATTCGCCTTCTGAGACGTACCGAGCGAACGCTCCCGAACTCGGCCGTCTGGCGGCGGTCAAGGGCCCGACCTATCACGTATCGATAGGTTAATGCGTGATATGGGTCAATCGCCGGCAGAATTGTTGGCTACTGCACTTAACTGGCGGATACGCGCCGTTACCACGGACGTCCTGCGCGTTGAGTCGATGAGACGACACGTCGACACACAGTCGGTGAGGGCGCAGTGATCGTCGGCGTTCCAACCGAGACGGTCGCGGACGAGACACGCGTCGCGCTGATCCCCCCGGTCGCCGAGACACTCGTCGATGCCGGCCACGAGGTCGTCGTCGCGGCCGGGGCTGGCGAGGGTGCGACGTGGCGCGATTCGGCGTACGAGGAGGTAGGTTGTGAGGTGGTCGCGGACCGCGACGACGTCTTCGAGCGGGCGGACGTCGTCTTTCAGGTCCGCGGCCTCGGCAACGCCGACGGCCAGACCGACCCCTATCGGGACGGCCAGGTCGCGATCGGGCTCTTCGGCCCGTACGACGTCGCCGAGGAGACGCTCCGCGATCTCGCCGAGCGGAACGTGAGTGCCTTCTCGCTCGAGTTGATGCCGCGGATCAGCCGGGCCCAGAGCATGGACGCGCTGTCCTCACAGTCCAGCCTCGGCGGCTACAGGGCGGCCGTCATCGCCGCCGAGCGACTGCCCAAGCTGTTCCCCATGGAGATGACCGCCGCCGGCACCGTCAGGCCGGCCGAAGTCTTCGTGATCGGCGCCGGCGTCGCTGGCCTCAAGGCCATCGCCACGGCCGAGCGTCTCGGGGCATCCACGAAGGGCTACGACATCCGGCTCGAGGTCAAACAGGAGGTCGAGAGCCTCGGCGCCGACTTCGTCGAACTCGACCTCGAGACCGAGGGATCCGGGGACGACGAGGGCT